>JAYTAR010000001.1:0-5888 GCA_043737455.1 Sphingomonadales bacterium
CGGGCCGACGCGGCGAACGCGGCGGGGGCCGACCTGTGCGTCTTCCCCGAACTGTGCCTCAGCGGCTATGCGATCGACGACCTGCACATGCAGGACGCGTTGCTCTGCGCGTGTATCGAAGCGATCGACATTCTGGTTGCGGACAGCGCGGCCTGGGCGATGCCGATCGCGATTGGCGCACCGCTGAAGCGCAACGGTCGCCTGTACAATTGCGCACTGTTGATCGCGCAGGGAGAATTGCTGGGAGTCGTGCCCAAGACATTCCTGCCGAACTACCGCGAATATTATGAAAAGCGCTGGTTCGCCTCGGGGCACGGCGTGAAGGGTGAGATCACGGTCGGCAGCCGCGTCGCGCCCTTCGGCAGTGATCTGCTGTTCGCCTGCGCATCGATCCCCGACTTCGTCGTGCACCTCGAAATCTGCGAGGATATGTGGGCGGCGACGCCGCCGTCCACGATCGCCGCGCTCGCCGGCGCATCGGTGCTGTGCAATCTGTCGGCGTCGAACATTACCGTGGCCAAGGCGGACGACCGCGTGACGCTCGCCAGGGCGCAGTCGATGCGTTGCATCGCGGCCTACGTCTATTGCGCTGCGGGTGCGGGGGAAAGCACGACCGACTTGGCATGGGACGGGCAGAGCTTCATCTATGAAATGGGCAACGAGCTTGCCACTTCGGAACGCTTCCAACGCGCGCCGCAACTGACGCTCGCCGACGTCGACGTGCGCGCGTTGATGCTCGAACGGCTGCGCACCGGCACGTTCAACGATGCTGCCGTTGTCAATGGGCATCCCGAGGAGAGCGCGCGCGTGGTTTCCTTTGCGCTCGCGCTCAAAACCGACGACCATGGCCTGCATCGACACACCCGCCGCTTCCCGTTCGTACCCAATCGTCCCGAGCGGCTCGCGCAAGATTGTTTCGAGGCCTTCAACATCCAGGTCGATGGTCTTGTCCAGCGCATCCAGTCGACCGGTGCAAAGTGCCTGGTCATCGGGATATCAGGCGGTCTGGATTCGACCCACGCGCTGATCGTCGCTGCCAAGGCGTGCGACCTGATCGGCATGCCACGCAGCGCCATCCGCGGTTATACCATGCCGGGGTTCGCAACCGGCGATACGACCAAGTCGAACGCCTGGCGACTGATGCGCGCGATCGGCATCACAGCCGACGAGGTCGATATCCGGCCCGCCGCGCGCCAGATGCTTGGCGACTTGTCGCACGACTATTCGCGGGGCGATCCCGTGTACGACGTGACTTTCGAAAACGTGCAGGCGGGCCTGCGCACCGATTATCTGTTCCGCTTCGCCAATCACCACGATGGCTTCGTTATCGGGACCGGTGATCTGTCCGAACTTGCGCTCGGCTGGTGCACGTACGGGGTCGGCGATCACATGAGCCATTACGGTGTGAACGCCGGCGTGCCCAAGACGCTGATCCAATATCTCATTCGCTGGTGCGTCACGACGAATCAGTTCGACGCCGAGACCGACGCGGTTCTCACCGCTATCGTTGAAACAGAGATTTCGCCCGAGCTGGTCCCTGCCGACGCCAGCGGTGCCATCCAGAGCACCGAGGCGAAGATAGGTCCGTACGCGCTCAACGATTTCTTCTTGTTCTACACGCTGCGCCAGGGGCAATTGCCAAGCAAGATCGCTTTTCTGGCCTGGCATGCATGGCGTGACGTCGACCAGGGCGCTTGGCCAGCAGGATATCCCGACGCCCGCAAGGTAGCCTATGATCTGCCGACGATCACACACTGGCTCGATAAATTCGTCCGGCGCTTTTTCGGGTTCAGCCAGTTCAAGCGGAGCGCATTGCCAAACGGCCCGAAGGTTTCGCCGGGCGGCAGTCTAAGTCCGCGCGGCGACTGGCGCGCACCGTCGGATGGCAACGCGAACGCCTGGCTGGCCGATCTGGCAACGATCGAGAACAAACGCGCAACGCGATTATAAGTCGAAGCGAAGTCCGGCCCCGATGAAGTTCGAGCCCGTCGTGCGCGGGCTGATGAGCCCATATATACCCGACCGATGATGCACCTTGGCCACCAGATGCACCCGCGCTTGCGGTGACGGCGTCAGCTCCAACTCGAACCCAATATGGTATTGAAGGTTGCGCGACGCGACACCGCGGATGCCGCCTGGCCCCAGCTCGTACTTGGGACGTGCAAAGGCGTACGACAGTCCGTTGGCGAGCGCCAGATTGACCGACGCCTGCTTGCCCAGGGCAATTTCGCCTGAGCGAAGAACCAGCGCGCCTGTCGCCTCGACATGGTCCTGCGCACCGAGATGTTTGACGAGTTGCCCCTCGACCTCAAGCGACGTCTTGCGCAACTTGATGCCGGTCACGGGCACGCCGATCGTGAAGTCACGCTTGATGACATGATTGAGGCCGACGGCAACGAACGACGCCGGGCGAAAGCGCAAGTCGGCGGTGACAAGCCGCACTGGCAGGTTGGGAAGCGATACGTCGCTCCAACGGCTTGCGTAAACAGTGACGAAAGTGTCGCGCGACCGCTGCCGGTCCTGCGCCACTGCAGCGCTTGCTGCCAGAAACAGTGCCAACATACCGAACGTGCGCAACACGATGCTCAAGCGTATTCCCCTCGCTCCCCAGCCAACAATGTTGCCGTCAATCCGGATTCAGTCAAGCGCCGAGCGCGGCTTTAGCCAGCGCTCACGAAGCTATCCAACACGCGCTTGCGCCCCGCCGCGTCGAAATCGATCTCGAGCTTATTGCCTTCGATCTCCGCGATCGTGCCGTGCCCGAATTTCTGATGGAACACGCGCTGCCCCAAGGCCACGTCGCTGCGGCCGGCGTTGCCGAGGCTGATCGCGGGCCCGCGTGCTTCGACGATCCGCGCAGGGGCTGCGCTGAAACCCGATGTCGCGCGCGCCCAGCCGGGTCCGCGCCCCGTGCCGCGCGTCACGTCGGCGAAGGGGTCGCCCTGTGTCGTCCAATTCGCGCGCCACAAACTCTCGCCGCCTGCCATCGTCGTTTCATGATCGATATTTTCCGGCGGTAGCTCGCCGACGAAGCGACTGGGGATGCTCGACGTCCACTGACCATAGATCCGCCGATTCGCCGCGTGCATGATCGTCGCCTCGGCGCGCGCGCGCGTAATCGCGACATAAGCGAGCCGGCGCTCTTCCTCGAGGCTGGCGTTCCCACCTTCGTCGAGCGCGCGTTGCGAGGGGAATACGCCTTCTTCCCAACCCACGAGAAAGGTCTTGTCGAACTCGAGCCCCTTGGCAGCGTGGATCGTCATGATCGTGATCTTCGGGTCGTCACGCGCGGCGTCATTGTCCATGACAAGGCTGACATGTTCGAGGAAAGCCCCGAGCGTCTCATATTCCTCCATCGCGCGCGCAAGTTCGGTCAGATTTTCGAGCCGCCCCGCTGCCTCGACCGACCGATCGGCCTGGAGCATCGTCGTATAGCCGCTCTCGTCGAGCATCAGACGCGCGAGGTCGGCGTGCGGCATCGCGCTTGCCATGTCGCGCCAGCGGGCGATGTCACCGACGAAGCGCCCCAGCGTACGCCGCGCCGCCGAGGTCAGCTCGTCGGTGTCGAGGATGCGCGCTGCCGCCTCGAACAACGGTACGCCCGACGCGCGCGCCAGTTGCTGGACGCGCGCGACCGCCTTGTCGCCCAGCCCGCGCTTGGGCACGTTGATGATCCGTTCGAACGCGAGGTCGTCGGCAGGCTGGTTGATCAGCCGCAGGTAAGCGAGCGCATCGCGGATTTCGGCGCGTTCGTAGAAGCGGAACCCGCCGACGATGCGATAGGGCAGCCCGATCGCGATGAAGCGATCCTCGAACTCGCGCGTCTGGAACTGCGCGCGGACCAGGATCGCGACGCCGTCGATGCTGTGTCCTTTACGCTGCCAGCCCTCGATCTCGTCGCCGACGCGGCGCGCCTCTTCGGGCCCATCCCAGACGCCGATGACGCGTACTTTTTCACCCTGCGCGACGTCGGTGAACAATGTCTTGCCCAGCCGCCCACCGTTGTGAGCGATTACCCCGCTTGCGGCGGCCAGGATGTGCGGCGTGCTGCGATAATTCTGTTCGAGCCTGATGACCTTGGCGCCAGGAAAATCCTTTTCGAAGCGCAAGATGTTCTCGACCTGCGCGCCGCGCCACGAATAGATCGACTGGTCGTCGTCGCCCACGCAGCACAGGTTGCGGCGCTTTTGTGCGAGCAATCGCAGCCACAGATATTGCGACGAGTTGGTGTCCTGATACTCGTCGACCATGATGTAGCGGAAACGCTCCTGATAATGTTCGAGCACGTCGCGGTGCCCCTTCAGGATTACGAGCATGTGGAGCAGCAAGTCGCCAAAGTCACAGGCGTTGAGCGTGCGCAGCCGGTCCTGATAGGCGGCGTACAGCTCACCACCCCGCCCGTTGGCGAAACGCTCGGCTTCGCCTGCGTCTATGTCCGCCGGGACCAGTCCCTTGTTCTTCCACTGATCGATCAGTCCGGAAAGCGCACGGCTGGTCCAGCGCTTTTCATCGAGCTCGGCGGCAATGATCAGCTGCTTTATCACGCGCAGCTGGTCGTCGGTGTCGAGGATGCTGAAATTCGAGTGCAGCCCGACGAGCTCGGCGTGGCGGCGCAGCATCTTTGCGGCGATCGCGTGGAACGTGCCCAGCCACGGCATCCCCTCGACCGCATCGCCGATCAGCCCGCGCACGCGCTCGCGCATCTCGCGCGCCGCCTTGTTGGTGAAAGTGACGCTCAAAATCTCGCTGGGATAGGCCTTGCGCGTATACACGAGGTGCGCGAGCCGCGCGGTCAGCGCCGCAGTCTTGCCTGTCCCAGCCCCCGCGAGAACGAGCACCGGCCCGTCGGTCGTCAGCACCGCCTCGCGCTGCGGCGGGTTGAGCGACCCCAGATACGGCGGGTCTTGCGGCTGCAGGGCGAGCGTGCTCATCATCCGAACGATTAGGGAACGCGGAGCATCCGAGCAACCTTTCGATCGGCCTTCTGTTCGAGCGGCTTACTCTGGGGACATGATTTGGCCGACACCGTACCGCTCGATTGCCTGATCATCGGGGGAGGTCCTGCGGGCATTACGGCCGCAATCTATCTTGCGCGGTTCCACCTCAAAGTCCGCGTGATCGATGCCGGCAAAAGCCGCCTGCTGTGGATACCACGGTCGCACAATCACGCGGGCTATCCGGGCGGCATCACTGGCGCTGACCTGCTTGCCGCGATGGTTGCGCAGGCGCACGAATATCAAGTCGCGATCGAACAGGGGTTCGTCGGGCGGCTCGAGCGTCGCGGCGACGGCCTGTTCATGGCCGAGTGGGGAAGCGGGCCGGTGCTCGCGCGCACCGTTCTGCTCGCGACGGGGCTACAGAATCGCCGCCCGCAATGTGACGAGGATTTGCACGAGGAAGCCCTGGCACGCGGGCTCCTGCGCTACTGCCCGGTCTGCGATGGTTATGAAGTGACCGACAAGAATGTCGGCGTGATCGGCACAGGGGCTCGGGCGGTGGCCGAGGCCGCTTTCCTGCGCAGCTACACGCCGCACGTGACCGTCATCGAGTCCGATGGACCACTTGCGTTGTGCGACGACGACCGTGCGAAGGCGGAGGCGTTCGGGCTAACGCTCGTCGACGGGCCGGCGGTGGTCGCAGGCATCGAGGACGACCTGTTGCTCGTGGAGACGGCGCAAGGCGTGCTCCGCTTCGATAGCGTCTACCCCGCGCTCGGCTCGGATACCAATGACACGTTGGCGCGTGCGCTCGGCGCGACGATGGCCGAGGACAATTGCGTTACGACCGACAAGCACCAGCGAACGTCGGTTCAAGGCTTTTACGCTGCGGGCGATATCGTTCACGGGCTCGACCAGATCGCCCACGCGATGGGTGAAGGTGGCGTGGCG
>JAYTAR010000002.1:0-5884 GCA_043737455.1 Sphingomonadales bacterium
AAGGAGCATCCACTGCCTTGGCTGGCCCCGCTGCTCAACGGTGTCGAGCATGCCAACTTCTTCGAAACACGCGCCACCGAATATTCCAAGGCGGCGACAAGGGGCGAATGGGGCGACGTCTGGGGCAGCTTCGACGCACGCAAATCGGCCAAGCTGGTGATCCCCGCAAATGAGGACGTTCGCGAGATCGACATGTTTGCAGGCGTGGCCGCCGAATAGTGTGGCATCGCAGCAACATACGCGACGGGTTCGTTCGCTGACCACATTGTCATAAATTTGCGACATTGCCCCCGCGATCGACGGGGCATAGGCTTGGCGCATCAGGGGCGGGGTCGCCCTTTACAGTTTTGTAAGGATGCTTCGGTGCCAAGCCATAACTCGCGCGCTTTCGCGCGCTTTTCGTCGCGTCTGCTTGCCACGTCGGCGCTCGTGTTGGGGGCAGGGTCGCCTGCCTTCGCTGCGCCGGGCGCAGCCGACGTCTCGGTCGCGCCTTACGCCAGCATCATCAAGAAGGTGGAGCTGAACGACGGCCCTGAGCCGCAGATTGTCGTCGCCGACCCGCGCACCCCGGCGCAGGCGGTCGATCCGACGAACATCACCGGCGTTGGCCAGATGGTCGTCGACAATGGCGGTGGCAATATCGGCCTGTGCACGGGGTCACTCATCAATCCGCGCACCGTAATTCTTGCGGCGCACTGCGTGAACACGCGTGCGGCGTCGGCCTATGGCAAGCCTTCGGGCGGTGTCGGTATCGGCTTTGGATTCCAGGCCGATACTCTGCCGACATTGCGCACCTGGCTGCTTCCCACCGTGCCCGGAGGGGCGACCAATGCGCAGCAGTTTCAAACCAATGTGGCGGGCGCGTTCTACAACGCCAATATGGTCACTTATAACCCGTTGTCGCTCGAGCCGGCGGCGCGGAGCTTCCTTTATGGCGACGTCGCGCTCGCCTCGCTCGATACCCCTGCCGCGAACATCCCCAATTGGATTTTGCTATTCTCGACCTTGTCGCAGGTGCCGATCACCGCGAACGGAACCGGATATAACGTTCAGATCAACGGCTATGGGCTGAACGGGACCGGACAGGCCGGATCGAACGCCTCGTCCGATTTTCGTCGCCGCATTGCCGAGAACATGATCGGCGCACTGACGAGCGTCGACAAGTTCGAGCAATTCCTGTTCGGGTCGGCGCCGGGCACGCTGACGCAAAACCTTTATTTCATGGACTTTGACGATCCGCGCCGCGCGCTCACGGGTGCCTCGCCGTTCGACTTCAATGCGTTTCGCGACAATGCGCGACCCAATGAAGGCATTACCGCGTCGGGCGATTCGGGCGGTCCGCTGGTCGTTCAGAATTTCGCGCGGCCGGTGATCGCGGGCGTGTTGTCTGGTGGCTATACGCGCTTCTTCAATGGTCAGCCCAACAACAGCTATGGTACGGTCAGTTTCTATCAGCCGCTGTACCTTTACTGGGATTGGATCGCGGCGAACAACCCATACCGTTATGTCGCTGCCGCGGCGGGTGACGGTCGTTGGGCAGATGCCGCTCGCTGGACGACCACGCTCGATCCCGCCTATCAAATTCTGTCAGGCGGGCAGCTCGTCAACGGCATTCCGAACGACCCCGGCGCCCAAAAGGCAGGGACGACAGGCCAGTTTGGCGAAATCTGCTTCCAGAATACGGCAACGAGCGAGTGCCTGAACGTCGCGACGAACGTGACACGTATCGAGAACCGCCGCATCGGTACCGACGGCAGCGCAGGCGTAGCCGACAATGGCGCCGGATCGGGGTTCGTCACCGCCGACGGTGCGATGGCGCAGGGGGACGGCACGGCGGCGGCGATTGCGGCAACGCAATTCGATGGCCCGCTCTTTTCGGCGCTTCCGCCTTCGACGATCGTGAACGGCCTACCGGGCGCGACAGGCTTTGTGCCCAACAATGTCGATGGAAACCGACTGACCGGGGCGATTGGGCGCTATTTCGACGTGACGCTCGGCGCGGCGGGCACAACGACGCTCGACATCGGCGTCACGATCGACCGGCTTACGCTCAACAACGCCGGTGCACGGCTCGCGATCACCAGCGCGGGATCGCTCACCAGCCTGATCGACATGACCCAGCGCAGCGGCGTGACGCAGGTCGACGGAACGCTCACTTCGCGTGGTGACTTCCTCGTGATGGGCGGCGGCCTGACCGGATCGGGTCGCATCAACGCACCCTTTACGACCAGCGTTGCCGCATCGATTGCGCCGGGCGCCGAAGGAACTGTGGGCACGCTGACGATCGCGGGTAACCTCATCCTTGCCTCGGCGTCTTCGCTCGTCATCGATCTGGGGCCTTCGTCGACGTCGGACCGAGTGGCGGTCGTGGCGACTAACTTCATCGGCACGAACGCGGTCAACGGGAACGCTAATTTGGGCGGGCGCGTGGCATTCGACGCGACCCCAGGGACGGTCGTTCGCAACAATGATCTCTACACGATCCTGACCGCACAAGGGCAGATCACTGGCACGTTCGCGGCGCCAACCGCGATCAGCGCTATTCTAACGCCGACCTTTATCTACACTGCGAACGCGATTCAGGTGCGTATTGCCGCAGGAAGCTACGGCAACGTCATCGCCCGTACGCCGGTGCAGATCGCATATGCCGCGTTGCTCGACCAGAACCGCGCGAGCGGCGCGGTCCCGGCGATCTATGACACGCTCGACCTGCAGTCGGCCGCGACGATCCAAGCGACGTTCGAAGGGCTTGCCCCGCGCACCGAACAGATGCGCTCGTCACTCGGTGTTGCCGCGACCGACACGATGGCGCGGCTTTACCGCGACCGCATTGCACAGCTGACGCCGGGAGCGCTTCGTGGTACGCTCGCCTATATCGGTCGTCCCGTGCAGACGGCAGCGGCACTGACGACGATGCAGGCCGCGGCGACGCGCAATGACAGCGGCGACAGCACGACGACGGTACGCGAAGGTCGCTTGCCCGACACCATGAGCGGTTTTCTTGCGGGTGGATATATCGACGGCAGCAGTCTGCCGATGGCGACGGCGGTTCCGTTGGGCGGACGCGACAAGTTCGACGGATTCTTTCTCGCTGCCGGAGTCGAGACCGAAGTCGGCGAGCACGCCGTCGTCGGCGCGTCGCTTTCCTATACCGACCTGCGCGCCAATAGTGCGTTCGGTGGGCAGTCCGCGACCGCACAGCTGTATCAGGGATCGCTGTACGGCAAGCTGGAGCGGACCGGCTATTATCTCGACGGCCTGTTTAGTGCCGGGCTGCTCCGGACGAACACGGTCCGCGGCGCGACGATCGTCGGCAACACGAGCACGCTCAGGGGACGCGACGGATCGCTTGCGGTCGCTGGCGAGGTTGGATTGGGCAAGATGTTCGGCGGCGCGGTTCAGATTGGCCCACGCTTTGCGTTACGTGGCAGTTACATCGCATTCTCGCGCTTGGCCGAAACCGGCGGCGTGGCGGCGCTAGCGATCGACCGTGACCGCTTTGCAACCGTCCAGGGCCGCGCTGGGCTGATGCTGAAAGGCAGCGGACGCGTCCGCCCGTTCGGCTCGATCACCTACGTCTATGGCTTCAACCGTTATCCGGTGTCGTTCGAAGCAAACTTCGTGGGTGGGGCCGGCGCGAACCAGGTATTCGCATTGTCGTCGCACGATCGCCACTGGATCGAAGCGAGCGGTGGCCTCGCGATCGACACCGGCAACGTCGAAATGTCGGTCGGGGTAGACAGTATGTTCGAGCGTCAGGACGTCCGGAATCAAAGCTACCGCGCGGCGATCAAGGTCCGGTTCTAGCGGGTAAGCGGTAGATGCGCACGACCGGGCCGCCGATGCGGCCCGGCACCGGCCTGAAAGTGACAAGTGGCGTGGCTCCGCGCAGCAACGCGGCGTAGATACCTCGTTCGGCGATCCATTTCGGGGCTTCGGCCGCGAAGCGATCCAGCTCGCTGACGATCGCATAGTCGGCGTGGCAGCTGTCCACCTTTGCCGGATCGATCGTCCCCAGATTGATCTGCGTCCGGCCCTTTTGCGCGCGCTCGACGGTTGGAAAATCGATGCGACCAGCAAGCGTCGCCGCCACGTCGACACAGCCCAGCGCCCCGACAGGATAACGGAATCGCCAGCCGCCGTGCAGTAGTTCGAACAGCAATGCCTCGAGCACGATCGAACGGTCGCGCGGCACGTGCGCCCGAATCCAATTAACGGCAAGGCCACGCGTATCGTTGGCGCGCTCGACCGCATCGGCGCGCGTCGTCGCGGTCATCGGCAGCGCGACCGCAAGCGCTAGTATCAGCGACCCTGCCCATGTCGGAACAAGACGCTGCGCGCCGCTGGCGATCTCACGGATCGCGATCGCGACGAACAACGCGATGAACGGCAGCAACGGCACCGCCCAGCGTGGCCAGACCAACGATCGCGTCGCTATCAGCACGAAGAAGATCGCCGAACCGAGCACGATCGTCGGAAGCGCGCGCCGATAGCGCGCGATCGCAAAAACCATTCCCAGCGCGGCGAAGACCAGGCCCGCGGCACCGAAGGCACGCGCGAGTGGGCCGTGCACATACCAGTTCAAATTAAACCAGACATCCCCGCCCGTCGCGCCGAGATGTTCTGGTCGAGCCTCGTTCGTCAGGTTTGCCATGACGGTGCGATAATCGAGCAGCAGGAACGGGGAGGTTATGAAAAGCGTCGCCATGGCGACCACGACAACGCTTAGCGCACAACGCGCCTGCGCGCTGCGCGACAGGCCCGGCAGCATAAAACAAGCGGCAAAGGGCGCGACACCGATCAGCACAGCGGGCCATTTCGTCGCACATGCAAGCCCGACCATCATCGCGGCGAGCAGGCGATCGCGCCGATGTCCATTGTCGATCATCGCGAGCGTAAAAACGATGGCCGCGAGCATGAAGGCCGATGCCTGTACATCGGTGCGAATGATCTGCGAATATTCGACGTGCAGCGGGCACACCGCAAGCAGCAGCGCCGCGATCGCCCCGGTGCGGGCGTCGGCAAGGCGGCGGCCGATGAGATAGGTCAGCCAGACACTGACGACGCCGCACGCGACGATGAACAGCCGGTTGGCAAGAAAGATGATGCCCGGATCGGCGTAGATCGCGGCGGCGAACTCGCTTGAGTCGTGCCACCACCCCGCGACGAAGCCGACGGCGATGATCGACAGATCGACGAGCGCAAGACCATAAAAGGTCGTCGTGGCCGGATGGCCGAACCAGCGGGGATTGAGCGTCGCATCCTTCAGCAGGCGGATCGCGTTCATGACGAACAGCGGCTCGTCGCGGTCATACATCGACGGCAGCCCGAACCCGACCGAATCGAGGCGGAGGAAAAGCGCAAGGAAAAGGATCGCGATCAGCACGACAGCGGCGAGCCGCGTCGCTGCGGGCTGGTGGTCAATCCTCGATCGCATGCGCGCTGCTAGCATGTCGGCAAGGTCGCACAAGCGCAGGTGAACGTATTGACAACGGTCGCCTCGCGCGCGAACGGGCGGCGCGAGCGGAGGACCTGCGATGCGAACAGTCATTCTGGCAGGCGGACTCGGCAGCCGCCTGGGTGAGGAAACCGGGTCGCGCCCGAAACCGATGGTCGAAATCGGTGGTATGCCGATCCTCTGGCACATCATGAAGGTCTATTCGGCAGCGGGGTTTAACGACTTCGTGATCTGCCTTGGTTACAAGGGCTATGTGATCAAGGAGTATTTTCAAAACTACTTCCTGCACACCGCCGACGTCACCATCGACCTCGTCAAGAACGAGGTGGAAGTGCATCACGCGCGCAGCGAGCCTTGGCGCATCACGCTGGTCGAGACCGGCCCCGAGACGATGACGGGTGGGCGGCTGAAAGCGATCCGCCCTTA
>JAYTAR010000003.1:0-2326 GCA_043737455.1 Sphingomonadales bacterium
AGGTAGTCGGGCGGGGTAAGCGTCAGGCCCGCGACCATTCCGCCACCGGCCAGCGCGAGACCAAGCCACAGCAGCCAGGCGGTGGCCGGCCGCGCGATGCGCAGGAACCGCGCCGGATTGGCAAGCGCGTGCATGATGGGTGGCTTAGGCCCGCCCGATCAGCCGCTGCGCCATCGCATCGGCGACCGCCGCGGGGTCGCGCCCGCTCGACTGGCTTTCCGACCAGATCTGTTCGAGCCGGCCAGGGATCGCCGAAATCCGCTCGCGCACCAGCCCGGCGTCGCCGTCGGCGAGATATTCGGTGCAGACGTTAATGATGCCGCCGGCGTTGATCACATAATCGGGCGCATACAGGATGCCGCGCGCGTGCAGGCGCGCACCGTCCTCCGGAGTTGCCAATTGATTGTTGGCCCCGCCGGCGACGATTGGGGTCTCGAGCGCGGCGATCGACTGCTCGGTAAAGATCGCGCCCAATGCACATGGGCTGAGCACGTCGGCCTTGAGGGAAAGGATGTCGTCGGCTTCGACCACGTTGCCGCAGACGGCTTCGGCGAGCTTTTGCGCCTTGGCCTGATCGACGTCCGCAATCGAAATTCGCGCGCCCTCGGCGGCGGCGTGCATCGCGACTCCCGTGGCGACGCTGCCCGCGCCCTGGATGGCCAGGTGGAGGTCCGCCAGACTGTCCTTGCCGAGCGCGCGCTTGACCGCCGCCTTGATGCCGAGAAACACGCCAAGCGAGGTGTGCGGACCAGGATCGCCGCCGACATCGCTGCCCGAATTGGGCAGGCCGGCGACATATTTGGTCGAACGCGCGACCTCGATCATGTCGGCGACGCTCATCCCGACGTCCTCGGCGGTGACGTAGCGGCCGCAAAATTGTTCAACCGCCTTGCCGAAGGCGTGCAGCAGGTCGGGCGATTTGGTGCCATTGGCATCGGCGAGCAGGACCGATTTGCCGCCGCCCAGCGGCAGCCCGGCCATGGCGTTCTTGTAGCTCATTCCGCGCGACAGGCGCAGCGCATCGGTCAGCGCGTCATCGTCCGCCGCGTAATGCCAGAAGCGCACGCCGCCCGCCGCCGGACCAAGATGGGTCGAGTGGACCGCGATGATCGCCTTCAAGCCGCATGCGCCGTTGGTGACGAACTGCACATCTTCATGATCGTCGAAATCGGGCAGGCTCCAAGGCGTCGTCATGACTCGCGCTGATCCATTTGTACTGAGAAACTACGGGGTGATCGACGGAGCTTTGTACCCGCGACCTCGATATGGCAGGTTCCCTGCCCGGCGTCCGCCTAGAGGGAAAGTGGCCTTTTTAGCAAGGTCGAAATCCGTCTTTGCGGTCGGTTCGACCCGACTAGTGCAGCGAAGCGTAAAGATAATCCTCGACACACGCATTGGCGGTTTCTGGCGGCTGCGAAGTGACGCGATAGCCGTTCGCCTCCATCCACGACCTGACCGCCGCTTTGCTGCGAAACGCTTCATCGCCCGTTTCGTCGGCAATGAAGTCGTGGCAGGATACGCACAGGTTCGCGATCTTCACATCGCCGATGCCGCGCACCATCAACCGTTCGGCGCCTTCGATATTCGCGCGCAAGAAGTCGATGTGCTCGAGCCCATGTTCCGCAGCCAACGACTGGACCGAGCGCTGAGGTATACTGATTTCGCCGCCGTGCATGATCGAATTGCCGATATGGTGTTCAGTGCCGGCAGTTATGCTGGCTTCCCCATCGCTGTCGCCAATCGCGCAATGCAGCGGCGTAACATTTCCGAGCCCCGACCTGGCGATCGTTTGCTGCAAACAGCGAAAGGTTTCCGGATGTGCTTCGACGGCCAACATCCGCCCCTGATCACCGATCAATTCAGAGAAAATAACGGCTTCCTCGCCGATGCCCGTGCCCATGTCGAGAATGATGTCACCAACCTTGGGTGTGTAAGCGAAACAGGAATAACGCATCACCCAGCCGCGAACCTCGGCCAAATGGCTGGCGTGGATTGTCGGGCTGACAAAGACCGCTTCGGGCTGCGCATTTACCCAGTGACCGTGTCGATCGACCGAGAAATGCTGCCCGGACGTGACGAGGTTCGAGGCTGCGGCCACCAGCCGCCGAAAACCCAGGGCATCGAGTGTTGAAGCTGCGGACGAGAACAGACGCCTGATCTTCATGGCACGCGCCTTATCAACTCTCGGGAGGATGCCAACGTCGATTTCTAGACAAGTGGCTGAAAGGATGGGGCGATCGACGGGGCTTGAACCCGCGACCCTCGGTACCACAAACCGATGCTCTAACCAGCTGAGCTACGATCGCCATAGAAAACGCCCTTGGTG
>JAYTAR010000004.1:0-5867 GCA_043737455.1 Sphingomonadales bacterium
TTCCACCTCGACACGCCGTTGCTGTTCTGGGCGATCGTGTTGCTCAGCTTCACGATCGGCTTCCTGCTGATCATTCCGATCGGCGGCGCGGACATGCCCGTGGTCGTGTCGATGCTCAACAGCTATTCGGGCTGGGCGGCGGCGGCGATGGGGTTCACGCTGCACAATACCGCGATGGTCATAACCGGCGCGTTGGTTGGCAGTTCGGGCGCGATCCTGAGCTACATCATGTGTCGCGCGATGAACCGCAGCTTCATCAGCGTGATCGCGGGCGGGTTCGGCGGCGACAGCGGCGGCGCGGCAGGCGGCGAGGCCAAGGAGCAGCGCCCGTGGAAGCGCGGCTCGGCCGAAGATGCAGCCTATATGATGAAACAGGCTGACAGCGTCATCATCGTGCCCGGTTACGGCATGGCGGTCGCGCAGGCACAGCACGCGCTGCGCGAGATGGGCGACCTGCTCAAGAAAGACGGCGTCAGCGTCAAATATGCGATCCATCCCGTCGCGGGCCGCATGCCGGGGCACATGAACGTGCTGCTCGCCGAGGCGAACGTGCCGTATGACGAGGTGTTCGAGCTCGAGGATATCAACAGCGAGTTCGCCCAAACCGACGTGGCGTTCATCATCGGCGCCAATGACGTCGTGAACCCGGCGGCGAAAACCGACAAGTCGTCACCAATCTATGGCATGCCGGTGTTCGACGTCGAGAAAGCGAAGACGGTGTTCTTCATCAAGCGCAGCATGGGCGGCGTCGGCTATGCGGGCGTCGACAACGACGTGTTCTACATGGACCAGACGATGATGCTGTTGGCCGACGCGAAGAAGATGGTCGAGGAGATCAATAAGAGTCTGGCCGCGTAGCGGATTAGCAGCGCTAATCCGCACGGACTGCGGCCAGACCGGCCGGCCTCGCTGCGGCGAGGACCGACGGCACGGCTTTGCCGTGGCGCGACTACCCCCTCACCGCTCCTCGCGTGCCCGCTCCACCAGCCACTCGTGGTTCTCGACCAGCCAGGATGGCACTGGCCGTCCAGCACCGTCGCGCGAAGGTTCGAACCGGAACCGCTCGACGATCAACCGGCATGTCGTGGAATCGAGCACGTCGCTGCCGCTCGAACCAGTGATACGACATTCGCCGACGCGACCATCGACGCCGACGAGGTACCGGACGCCGACACGCCCCGTGACGCCAGCCTCGCCAAGCCCGCGCGGATAGTCCGAATCCTTCAGTCGACCGCGAAGGTGGCGCGGTGGACTGTCATCGTCCCCGCCACCCCCGTCGCCGTCGCCCGCACCACCACTCCCCCGGCCATTCCCCTCACCGCCCGCGCCAGTCCCCGGACCACGCACCTCGGCGCTACCGGTCGAAGCCTGCACGCCAATATCGGCGCGTGGCGCGACGATGACGGGCGACGGCACGGGCAGCGGGATGATCGGCGGCGGCGCGACGATCTCGGTCGCGCGCGACCGCAGGTTCGGCGGCGAAGCGGCTCCTTCGGCGCGCTTCTTTGGCACCTGTTTCACCGGCTCGGGTGGAGGTGGTGGCGGCGGCGGCTCGGCGAGATTGAGCGTCGCGAGCGTCTCGTTCAGCCGCACGATCGACCCACCGCTCCAGCCGAGCGCCAACATCGCGACGAGCGCGAGATTGATCGCGACCGAAGCCAGCAGCGCGCCCGGACGGCGCAGCCGCATTCGTTTCAAAGGCTCATCGATCGTCATCGGGTGTCAACGCCCGGCAGTTACACCGCGTTGCGTGAACACGCGCTGACGATCACGGTCGGCGATATTTGTCGAACCAGTCGAGCGGGAGCAGGATCGATTGCAGCCATTGGCTCGGCCGTCCCATGCCATGGTTGGCCTCGGGTAGCCGGACCATCGTGGTATCGACGCCGCGCAATTTGAGCGCCTGGAAATAGGCTTCGGTCTGCGCGATCGGGGTGCGAAAGTCGGATTCGCCGGTGATCAGCATCGTCGGTGTCTTGACCGCGGCAACCAGGCTGATCGGCGAGCGTTCGAAATAGCGCTGCGCATCGCCCCACGGCGTTCCGCCGATCCAATATTTGACCGTCAGCGACTGAATGTCCGAGGTCAGTGCCTGGATGCTCCAGTCGGATACCGGGCGGATCGCGACCGCGGCACGGAAGCGGTCGGGGGCGCGCCCGATCGCCCACAGCGTGAGCAGGCCGCCACCCGATCCGCCGCCGATGGAGACGTTGCGCGCGTCGACGTACGGACGCGTCGCGAGCGCATCGACGCCCGCGATCAGATCGTCATAGTCCTCGCTCGGATAGCCGCGGCCATAGAAGTTCGCGAACTCCTCACCATAGCCGATGCTGCCGCGCGGGTTCGTGAACAGCACGATGTAGCCGCGCGCCGCGTACAGCGCGTGCGTGAACGAGAAATAGGGGCCGTAATCGGTGTTGGGCCCACCATGAATGTCGAGGATCAGCGGATAGCGCTTGGCGGGGTCGAAGTCGGGCGGGTAATGCACCCAGCCCTGCACCGGGCGCCCGTCCTTCGACGCGTAGCGCAGCTCCTCGATCGTGCCGATCGTCTTGCCCGCGCGCCAGCCCGCGTTCGGGTCGAAGCCGCCGCTGCCCTTGCCGCGCTGGACGCCCAATCCTGACGGGCGATCGGCGAATGCGGAGGTGTAGGCGATCGTGCCGCCCTTTACGTCATAGCCGCCGCCCGCGCTTGGTAGATACAGCCGCGTGCCGCCGACGCGCGCCACGACGGTCTCGGGCTTGCCGCCGGTCAGCGCGAAGCGCCCGACGCGCTGCTCGCCCGCCTCGTTGTACAGCGCATAAACGCTGCGCCCGTCGGAGGACCAAGCCGGATCGGTGACGGTGCGATCGAAGTCGAGGGTCAGGTTGCGCGCGGAGCCGCCCTCGCTCGGCATCACCCACAGGTCGTTCTGCACATAGAATTGCGCGGCCTCGCGTGCGCCGATGTAAGCGATCGTGCGTCCATCGGGCGACACCCTGGCGTCGCTCTCGGCGCCGTCGACGGTCGTCAGCGCGGTCGCGGTGCCGTCGAGCGAAATCCGCCACAGGTCACTCTCGCGCCCACGCAGATCGGCGTCGGTGCGGCGGTTCGAGGTGGCGATCAGCGCACGACCATCGCGCGTCCAGACGGGCGCGGTGTTCGCCTCGACATGGTCGAAGTCGCCCTTGGTAATCGGCGTAGGCGTACCGCCACTCGCGGCGACGGTGAAGATGTGGCGGTAACCCGGCGTACGGTTGCCGCCTTCGTTGGTGCGATAGGTGAAGGCGGTGATGATCTTGGGATCGGGGGCCCAGCTCGCGCCCTCGGGCTTGGGCGGCAGGCCGGGCACCTTTACCGGCGCGGCGTCGACCTGCGCCACGAAGGCGAGCGTGCGACCGTCGGGCGACCAGACCGGCGCGCCGGGGCCAAGCTTGCCGGTGGTGATCGCGCGCGGCGCTCCCTCGGCGAGCGCCAGGACGAACAGCTGCGGCTTGCCGCCAAGGTCACCGAGATACGCGAGCGCAGACCCGTCGGGCGACCATGTCGCGTTGCGTGCATTCGCGACGAGCATTCGCGTATCGGCCACCCGCGCGTTGTCGAGAGTCGCGAGCCACAGCTCACTCACGCGTCGGTCGGTACCGATGTCGAAGCGCGTCCGCGTAAAGGCGACGCGGGCACCGTCGGGCGCGACCTGCGGCGCTTCGACCATCGCGACGCGGTACAGGTCGGCGGGCTCGACCGGCGTCGCACCCAGCGCGGGCAGCGCGGCCGCAAGCAGCGTCGTCGTCAGAAATGCGTGTTTGATCATACCCTGCTCCCCTGCGTCAGCGCAGGTTAGGGGTCACTCCGCTCGATTGCCAGCCGAGCGTGATGCTCATGCGTCGGTTGCGCGCGTCGAACTTGTCGGCGGGGTTGAACGGCTCGCGGTCGGCGACGCCCTCGATGCGCGCAAAGCGGTCGAGCGGCACCCCGGCCCCGACCAACGCCTGGCGGGTTGCCTCGGCGCGCCCGGTTGACAGCAGCCAATTGTTCATCGGTGTCGATGCGGCATAAGGCAAAGCGTCGGTATGCCCGCGCACGATCATCGGATTCGGCACGTCGCTCGCGACATGCGCGACTTCGGTCACCAGTCCGCGCGCGTCGGGCAGCAGCCGGTCGGTCGCCATTGCGAACATGCTGAAATCGGCCTCGTCGACGATGTCGATACGCAGGCCCTCGCGCGTTTCGGTGAAGCGCACGTTCTTGGCGAAGCGCGCGAGACCGGGCTTGGAATCGATCCGCACCTGCAATGCGCGCTTCAGGTCCTCGAACGCGCGGCGGTCGCGGTCGTTACCAGCACCGACGTTCGCGCCGCCGCTCGAATCCTTCGGGATGGTGATCGCGCGATTGCCGACGCCGCTCGCTGCGTTGGGGTAATTGTCTTTCGACACGATGCTGTCGCCGCCGAACGGGCCGTTCGACCCCGCGCTGTTCTGGCGCATTTCGATCAGCGTCGGCGCGAAATAATCGGCGATCGACTTGCGCTGCTTCTCGGTCGTCGCACCCAGCAGCCACATCAGCAGGAAGAACGCCATCATCGCGGTGACGAAGTCGGCATACGCGACTTTCCACGCGCCGCCGTGGTGCGCGGCATGTTCGGCGGCGATGATCTTCTTGATGATGATCGGGCGCGGCGGCGGCTCGTTGCGACCGCGCTTGGCGGGGGCGGGGGTCATCGGCGGGCCTCCGGCGGAGCGATGGGCCGGTCGTGCCCCCGGCACGCCTTAGATTTGCAAGCAAATCTGCCCATCACTTCCCTCTCATCCCGTCGAACACTTCGGCGAAGCTTGGCTGCACCGCATGCGGCAACCCCGAGCGTGCCGCTTCGATCACCAGCGGCTGCGGGTGCCCATGCAGCGTCGCCACGATCAGCTGCTTGACGACGTGGTAGATCGCGCCATCGGCATCGATCACGCTCTTGGCCTTGGTCGCGAACGGGCCGACAATACCGTAGGCGAGGAGCACGCCCAAGAACGTGCCGACGAGCGCCGAGCCGATCATCGCGCCCAGCACCGCGGGCGGCTGGTCGATCGACCCCATCGTCTTGACGACGCCGAGCACCGCCGCGACGATGCCGAGCGCGGGCAGCGCATCGGCGAGCGTCTGCAGATTGTTGGCGGGGTGGATCGCCTCGTGGTGATGCGTCCTGATACTGTTGTCCATGACATCCTCGACCGCGTGCGGATCGAGATTGCCCGACGAAACGACGATTAGCCGCAGCGTGTCGGCGATCAGCGGTACGAGCGCCTTGTCCTTCATCAGCCGCGGATATTCGGCAAAGATCGCCGATGCCTTGGGGTCCTCGATATGCGGCTCGACCGCGACCGGGCCGTCGGTGCGCAGCATCTTGAGGAGCTTGGATACCAGGAAGATCGTGTCGAGGAAGTCCTGCTTCTTGAACGCCGGACCCTTGAACACGCGCACCACGCCGCCGCCGAGCGCCTTCAATTCGGCGCCCGAATTGCCGGTTATCAGCGCGCCGATCGCCGCGCCGCCGATGATGAGCATCTCGTGCGGCAATGCGTGCAGCACGGGCTCGAGGTGGCCACCGGTGAGCGCGAACCCGCCGAACACCATGACGATAAGGACGACGAGGCCGATTGCCGGAAACATGAGTGATGCTGGTCCTCAGGATGCGCAGGACGGTTAACGGCGGCGGTAAACCGAAATTTAGCCGAGCAGGTCGAAGAGCGTGCGTGCGTTGATGCGCGCGAACAGACCGCGCGAAGCGTCGAGCGCGAGCTGATCGCCCTGGATGCGCGCGACGGTGGCGGCGATGTCGGTGTCGGCAAGCGTGCTGCGCGTGGCGGCATCGCGGACGTCGGCATCGCTCAGCCGCTCGCGGA
>JAYTAR010000005.1:0-5848 GCA_043737455.1 Sphingomonadales bacterium
CCCGCGTGTCTTCATCTGGGGTCCGATCGAGGCGCGCCTGCAGGCCGCCGACCTGCTCATTCTTGGCGGACTCAACGAAGGTGTCTGGCCGTCGGCGAGCGTCGCCGACCCGTGGTTGTCGCCGCGCGTCCGCCGTGAGCTTGGGTTGGCCGATCCCGAGCGCCGTGTCGGTCTGGCAGCGCACGATGTCGCGACCGCGCTCGGCGCACGAGAGGTGCTGCTGACTCGCGCGGCGCGCGACGCGCGATCGGCGACGATCGCGTCGCGCTTCGTGCTCCGCTTGCAGGCGATGACCGGCGGGATCGAGATCGACCGGCGGCTGCCTGCGCTCGCCGCCGCGATCGACGCCAATGCAGGTTTGCCGACCCCTGCGCATCGCCCCGCGCCGACGCCACCCGTTGCGCTACGCCCGCGCCGTATCTCGGTGACCGAAGTCGACCGGCTGAAGGCCGACCCTTACGCATTCTACGCGCGCGCGATGCTGCGGCTCCACCCGCTCGATGCGGTCGACGCCGAGCCCGGACCTGCCTGGCGTGGCAGCGCGGTCCACGACGTGCTCGATCGCTGGATGAAGGAGGACGACCTCCACCCCGACGCGTTGATGCCGCGCATCGATGCGATGCTCGCGGCGGCGGGGACGCACCCGATCGTGCGCACGCTGTGGCAGCCGCGCCTTGCCGAGGCGATCGAATGGGTGGCAGCAAAGATCGTCGAAGGGCGTGCCGACCGCCGTGCGCCGATTGCATCCGAATGCGCGGGCAAGACGGTGATCGCTGGGGTCGAGCTTCGCGGCATCGCCGACCGCATCGACCGGATGTGCGACGGGCGGCTCGCGGTCGTCGACTATAAGACCGGCAAGGCCCCGAGCGCGAAAGCGGTGGCGGCAGGCTATTCGATGCAGCTGGGCCTGCTCGCCGCGATCGCGGAAAATGGCGGATTCGCCGACGTCGGCGGTGAGGTCGCGCGGTTCGAATATTGGTCGCTGGCAAAGGACGGCGACGGCTTTGGCAAGGTGACGCAGCCCGTCGGCGGGCGCGGGCAGATCGCGACCGAGGATTTCGTCGGGCGGGCAACCGCGCAGTTTACCGCCGCAGCGGCGCGTTGGCTGACCGGCGACGCCCCGTTCACCGCAAAACTCGCCCCCGATTTCGCGCCGTACGAAGATTATGATCAATTGATGCGCCGCGACGAATGGTACGGCCGTGAAGATTGACCCGCTCCCTTATCTGAAAGGCGCGCAGGCCGATGCCTCCGCGCCGCACGACAATGTCTGGCTGTCGGCGTCGGCGGGGACCGGCAAGACCTCGGTGCTCGCCTCGCGCGTGCTGCGGCTGCTGCTGCGCGGCGAACGGCCCGACGCGATTCTATGCCTTACCTTCACCCGTGCGGGGGCGGCGGAGATGGCCGAACGCGTGCATTCGCGCCTCGCGCATTGGGCGCGGCTGAAATCGACCGAGCTCGAGCACGAGCTGTTCGCGCTCGGCGAGGCGCGCGACGCCGACGCCATGGCACGGGCGCGCACGCTGTTCGCGAGCGTGCTGGACGCACGCGGCGGACTGCGCGTGCTGACAATCCACGCTTTTTGTCAGACGTTGCTCGGCAGTTTCCCGCTCGAGGCAGGGCTGGCGCCCGGCTTTCGTGCCGTCGAAGGACGCGAGGCGGCTGCGCTCGCCGCGCGCGTGCTAGCCGACGTCGCGACGCGCGCGGAAAATGAGAACGATAGCGTAACGATCGCCGCGCTGCGTGCGCTCAGTCGTCGTTTGGGCGAGGACGGGGCACGCCGCTTCCTGTTGCGCGCCGCGCGCAAGCTCGACTGGCTCGAGGCGCTGCCGTCGGGCCTCGCTCCGCTCGTGCGCACCGCGCTCGACGTGCCGCTCGACTACGACGTCGCGCACCTGGCGGCGGCATGCAGCGACGGTGCGTTCGACCGTGCGCCACTCCACGATTTGATGGCGATGCATGCCGAGTGGGGAACGCCGACCGGTGCGGCGGCGATCGAAGCGGTGTCGTCATGGTTGCTCGGTCACCCGCACGATCGCGCGCGCGAACTCGGCACGCTCGCGGCGGTCTGGCGAACGCAGAAGAATACCTTGCGCGCGCCAGGACCCAAGCATCCCGACTACACCCGATTGATCGGCCGCCTCGACGACTGGTGCGGCGCGTTGCAAGCAGGTGCGGCGCGCGCGGCGCTGGCAGAGGATATCGCGCATGCGCTCCACGCCGCACGGACCTACGCCCGTGCCTATGCCAATGCGAAGCGCGCGGCGGGGGCGGTCGATTTCGACGATCTGATCTCGCACGCGGTCACGTTGCTCACGACGCCGGGCATGGGTGAGTGGATCGCGTATAAACTCGACACGGTCACCGACCACATCCTCGTCGACGAAGCGCAGGATACCAATCAATCGCAATGGGACATCGTCCGTGCGCTGATCGCCGAATTCTGGGCCGAGCATCCCGATACCGCCAAACGGCGCACGTTGTTTTCCGTCGGCGACTATAAGCAGGCGATCTTCGGCTTCCAGGGCACCGACCCCCAGCATTATGCCGATGCGGGCGACGATTTCGAAGCGCGGGCGCAAACTGCCGAGCGCGTGTTGCTGCGGCTGTCGCTCGACCAGTCGTTCCGCTCGACTCCGCCGGTACTCGACGTCGTCGACGCGCTGCTCGAAGAACTTGGCGCCGAGGCGCTGGGCACCGAAATCGTCGGGCAGCACGTCAGTGCACGCCCGGGTCCAGGAAGCGTGACCCTGCTGGCACCCTTGCGCGCGCCGCAAGCCGACGACGAGCTCGGCGAGGAGGGTGAGGAGGGCTGGGTCCCTACCGCGACGCGTCATCTAGCGACGGCGATCGCGCAGCAGGTTCGCGCGTGGCTCGACGAAGGACATCGGCTGGCGTCGCATGGTCGCGCGTTACGCCCTGGTGACGTCATGATCCTTGTGCGCCGCCGCAGCGACCTCGCCGCGCTCCTCGTCGCGCGGTTGCAGCAGGAGGGCGTCGCCGTCGCAGGCGTCGATCGGTTGCGGCTGGCAGCACCACTCGCGGTCAAGGACTGTCTTGCGGCGATGCGTTTCGCAGTGCAGCCCGATGACGACCTGACGCTAGCCTCGCTGCTGGTGTCGCCGATCGGCGGATGGTCGCAAGACCAGCTTTACAGTGTCGCGCACGTGCCGCGCAAAGGGTCGTTGTGGCGGCAGCTGCGCGAAACGGCGTCGGCAACCGACATGCTGCGCGCGCTGCTCGCAATGGCTGATTATGTGTCGCCTTATGTCTTTTTGGAGACGATGCTGTCGGGCGCGATCGGCGCGCGCAAGGCGCTGCTCGCGCGCCTTGGCAACGAGGCGGCGGACGCCATCGACGAGCTGATCAACGCGGCGCTGGATTATGAACGCGAGGGCGTCGCGACCTTGCAGGGGTTCCTCGATTGGTTCGATCGTGGCGAAGGCGAGATCGTTCGCGATGCCGGCGGCGGCAGCGACGCGGTGCGGGTCATGACGGTGCATGCGGCCAAGGGTCTGCAAGCGCCGCTCGTGATCCTGGCGGACGCGACCGCCGATCCCGATTCGACCCACGATCGCGACCTCGACTGGGTACTTGACGGAGCACCGGTGCCGCTGTTTCGCCCGCGCCGTGCCGAACAGGCTCTGGTCGCGACGCTCGAGGCGGCGGCGCTTCGTCAGGCCGAGCGCGAGCGTCGTGAGCACTGGCGGCTGCTTTATGTCGCGATGACGCGCGCCGAGGAACAGCTCGTCGTCGCGGGCGCGCTGACCGAGCGGCAGCGCACGACGCCCGAGGACAGCTGGCATGCGGCGGTCGAGCGCGCGATGACGCGAATGAACGCGCCTGAATTGGCCGATCCGCGCTGGGGGACCGTGCGTCGTCACGCCACCGGCGGGCGTCCCATCCGTATCTCGCAAGCAGCCGCCGAGCCAGCGC
The DNA here is from genome assembly GCA_043737455.1 of Sphingomonadales bacterium. Lineage (GTDB taxonomy): Bacteria > Pseudomonadota > Alphaproteobacteria > Sphingomonadales > Sphingomonadaceae > Sphingomonas_O. The sequence goes on from JAYTAR010000005.1 coordinate 3,937, forward strand.
CGCCGTTGCTCCGTCCCGAGTGGATCGACCGCGCCGCGCCGGCCGAGGCGCGCCCACCGCGGCCGCTTGCTCCCTCGGCGATCGCGCACGACCGGGCGGCCGACCCGCCGCCCTCGATAACGCAGCACGCCGCAGCCGAGCGCGGCAAGGCAATGCATGCGCTGTTCGAGCGACTGGTACCGCTCGCGCCCGCGCAGCGGCGCGATGCCGGACTGCGCTGGCTTGCCGTCGGCGCGGGGGTGACCGACGCCGATGAACGCGCGGCGTTGGTCGATACCGTCCTCGACATCGTCGACGCGCCCGATTTCGCACCACTTTTTGCCGCAGACGGGCTGGCCGAAGTGCCGATCGCGGGCGTCGTCGACGGCGTCGTCATTTCGGGAACGGTCGATCGTTTGGTGGTCGGCGACACTTATGTCGACCTGATCGATTTCAAAACCGGGCGGCGCGTGCCGGGCAATCTCGACGCCGTGCCCGAGGCGCATTTGCGTCAGATGGCCGCTTACGCGGCCGTGTTGCGCGGGGTCTTCCCCGATCGAACCATCCGTGCGTCGTTGCTTTATACTTCAGGGCCGCGCGTGTTCGTGCTCGATGCCGAGACGCTTGCAACGCACAACCCCGGCTTGGCCGCCGCGCAACCGATCTTGGCGCGCGGCGGTTGAGCGGGAAGCTTCGCGACCCTAAGTCTGCGATCAATCAGGGAGATTTTCGATATGGCAACCAAACCCGTTACCGACGCCAGCTTTGAAACCGACGTCATCACCGCCGAGGGACCGGTGCTCGTCGATTTCTGGGCCGAATGGTGCGGTCCGTGCAAGATGATCGGGCCGAGCCTCGAGGAGCTGTCCGACGAGTTCGGCACGCGGGTGACGATCGCCAAGGTAAACATCGACGAGAATCCCGAAGCGCCCGGCAGATACGGTGTGCGTGGAATTCCGACGATGATTCTCTTCAAGAACGGCCAGCCCGCCGCAACCAAAGTTGGCGCTGCGCCTAAATCGCAGTTGAAGGCTTGGCTGGAGAGCGAACTTTAGCTTAAGCTGTTCCGGCAACTGACCGGGGGACAAGACAATGGCCTATCGTGACATCGATCGCCGCTCGGCCCTGCTGGGCGGCGGACTGTTGACGGCCGCGGTCGTTGCGGGTCTGCCGGTGACCGCCGACGCCGCGACGCGATCAGCGATCGACGTCGCCGACCCTAAAAATATGATGATGATCCTCGCGCGACTGCAGGGGGATGTGTCAGGCAAGCCCGTTTTTGGTTATCAGCGCGGTCAGGTTTACGGCTTGATCGGCGGGCAGGGGTTGCCGCTCGCCGACTATGGGCGCCGGCTTTACGGCTATGAGGGCGCTTCGGTCGGGCGTTCGCGAATCCTGCCGAACGGCGACGTCGAGACCAAGTCGCGCTCGTGGCTTTTCTATACCGACGCCGATACCGGCGCGTATTTGAAGCAGTGGCGCAACCCTCTGACCGGCAAGGACGTGCCGGTCCCGCCGTTTCGCGGCGGCATCTCGGGCGGTACGTTGACGGCGATGGGGCCGAAAGTCAGCGCGAACTTCACGATGGAATCGACGGTATTCAACAAGCCGACCGCGCTCGAATTCGTGACGATTGGCGACCGCACCTGGGTGTCACGCCATGCCTTTACACGCTGGACGCCGAAGGGCGCGACCAAGGCGCGAACTGAAATGACGCTCGACACATGGGTCGTCGCCACGCGCGACCTGTCCAATGCGCGTCTGACGACGATCCCTGCGACATCGAGCTGGACCAGCCAGACCGAGTGGCAAACCTGGCTGCAGATGCCCGAAGGACAAGCGGGCCAACAATTGTGGCGTGCCGACGGCATGAAGGTGTCAACGATCGCGGCGCTGCCGCCGGCATTCGTCGCGCAGTGCAAGGCAGAGCACC
>JAYTAR010000006.1:0-2311 GCA_043737455.1 Sphingomonadales bacterium
TGGCGGCGCGGTGACGTGGCGCGCATCGCCATGACTTTTGGTGACGAGCTGCGGCTCTCGCCCGAACTGACCCGGACATTGCTCGATCGGCGCAACATCGCGTGGACCGACTGGCTGGCGAAGCGCATGGCCGCGCCGGGGACGGTGTTCGTCGCCGTGGGCGCGGGGCATCTGGCGGGGCGGCGCTCGGTCGAGGCACTGATCGCGCGGCGCGGGCTGAAGGTCGTGCGCGTCCAGTAGTTCGGGCGCCGGTTGCGAATATCGCAACGTAGCGCTATGCGCACGCGCTTCCCGCCGCATCGACATCCCTGGAGGCGTTGGCGGGGCAACACACGGAGAATCATATGAGCGACCAGCTGACCCTGTCGGCCGAGCCGCGTGCCACGAGCGGTAAGGGAGCCTCTCGTTCGCTGCGCCGCGAAGCCCGCGTTCCCGCCGTCATCTATGGCGCGGGCGAAGCCCCTTTAGGCATTCATGTCGAGGAAAAGGCGCTGTTGAAGGCGCTGCACACCGGCCATTTCATGAACTCGGTCGTCATGATCGACGTGAACGGTGCGAGCGTGCGGACCTTGCCCAAGGACGTGTCGTTCCACCCGGTCACCGACCGGCCGCTGCATGCCGACTTCCTGCGCATCTCTGAGCACGCAAAGGTAACCGTCGCGGTGCCGGTGCGTTTCGAGAATGAGGAAGCGTCGCCCGGGATCAAGCGCGGCGCAGTGCTCAACATTGTGCGCCACGAACTCGAATTGACCTGCGACGCGGCCGAAATCCCCGACGAGATCGTCATCGATCTGACCGGCACCGATGTCGGCGACTCGATCCATATTTCTGCGGTGACGTTGCCGCGCGGCGTCGAATCGGCGATCACCGACCGCGATTTCACGATCGCGACGATCGTGGCGCCGTCGGCGCTCAAGTCGAGCGAAGGCGACACCGAGGAAGAGGCGGTGGTCGAGGAATAGCTTTCTTCCCTCTCCCTCAAGGGGAGAGGGACAGGCGCGCAGCGCCAGGGCGAGGGCACGACCGTGGTGTGGAGAGTTCCCTCTCCCTGCTTCCTGCGGAAGCGGTCCCTCTCCCCTTGAGGGAGAGGGACGGTTTTGGTGCAACTCTGGGTCGGCCTCGGCAATCCGGGCACGGAATATGCCGCGCACCGACACAATGTCGGCTTCATGGCGGCCGATGCTATCCATGCCGAACATAGCTTCAACCCGTGGCGCGCCCGCTTCCAGGGCCTGCTTGCCGAGGGCCTCATCGCGGGTACGAAGACCCTGCTGCTCAAGCCCGCGACGTTCATGAACGACAGCGGGCGCAGCGTGGGTGAGGCGCTACGCTTCTATAAGCTCGCGCCCGGCGACGTAACGGTGTTCTACGACGAACTCGACCTCGCGCCGATGAAGGTGAAGGTCCGCATCGGCGGCGGCGCGGCGGGGCACAACGGCATCCGCTCGATGGCTGCGCATATCGGTGAAGACTTTCGCCGCGTACGCATCGGCATCGGCCACCCGGGGCATAAGGACCGCGTAACGGGCCATGTTCTTGGCAATTACGCGAAAGAGGAACGCGAACCACTCGCGCACCTGCTCGGCGCTATCGCTGCCGAGACGAAGTGGCTAGCGGCTGGGGACGACGTGCGGTTCATGAACGACGTCGCGATGCGGACGGTCTAATCCTTCTCTGGCAATCGGTCTTTGATCAGCTTTGCAAGAGCAGTTGTCTCCGCCGCGACCCAAGGTGCCCCTTTGACGACCTCCTTGGCGGAGAAGTCTATCAAGCTTCTAGCTGTCTCTCGCGTCATCGCTCCGCTATCGACCGTCAAACTGAGCCAATCGAGCAACAGCCGGTTGGTTAGCAGCACGAGAGCCTGCTCATCCTTATCTAGCGCCACGACGAGTTCCTAAGCAGCCAGATCAAGTTTTTTGGCTCCCCACCCCTGAGCCGACAGTATGGTGACGATCGAAAAGTTGTCGCCCTCTTGCTCGATCCTTGCGACGGTGTGAGGAAACGCCAAAAGCACATGCTCCGGTAGACTGCGCGGACCTTGCGCACGCGCAAAATCCTGCAATGTCCATAGTGGGTTATCCACATCATCCGGTTCGCGGTGCGACATGACGTTCAACCTCTAACAGGCGCGCTCGCCGAAGGCTAATGGCTCGAACATTTGGCGGTCGGTCGGTCACGACAAGACAATGCCAACTGCCGTCGATCAGCCCGTAAAGCCGGTAACGGGGTTCAGCAAAACGGTCGTCATCGACACGCGCCCAGATGTCCATCTCGCCAGAGCGCGACAGCGATATTCCGTGCTTGGCGACGT
>JAYTAR010000007.1:0-5822 GCA_043737455.1 Sphingomonadales bacterium
TCAATTCGAGCGCGCCGTGGCGGCGCACGTGCCGGGCCGGGGCGAGTGCGCCAACGCACGCCCGGCGGCGGCTCCAGTGAGGCGTCCCGCGTCGACCGCGAGCATCCCGTTCACGAGGACATGGCGGACGCCGGTTGCGGTCAGCGTCGGCGCGGCATAGGTCGCGCGTGCGGCATAAGTGGCGGGGTCGAACACCACGACATCGGCGAAAGCGCCGCGCCGCAGCACGCCGCGCCCCGTCAACGCAAACGTCCGCGCGGTCAGCGTGCTGCTGCGCTCGATGAATTGCCGCAGGTCGATCACGCGCTGCTCGCGAACATAGACCTCATATTTGCGCGCGAAGCTGCCAAACATCCGTGGATGTCCGGCCGAGGCATCGGACCCAGTCATCACCCATGGCTGGCGCATGAACGCGGTGATGTCGCGCTCGCTCTGGTTGAACGAGATGATGTCGGGATCGTCGCTCGTGACGATATCGAGCGCTGCCTGCACCGGATCGCGGGTGCCCACGACATCGGCGAGCGTCTTGCCCGCGAGCGCCCCCTGCACAATCAGCAGCTTGTCGGCGCCGCCGCGCTTGCGCAGGTTTTCGGTGACGTCGCGCGCCAGCCGGGACTGGACCGCCGGGTCGGCGATGCGTGCGCGCATTGCGTCGCGCCCGCCGTCGCGCGACCAGGCGGGAAGCAGCGCGGCGACCAGGCTGGTTCCCGACGCGCTCCACGGATATTGGTCAGCGGTGACGCGCTGCCCGCGCCACCTGGCGTCGTCGATTTTGGCGATTATCGCGGGCGCGGTGCCTTCGACATCGACGCCCAGCGCCTTGATGTGCGAAATGTGCACCGGCAGTCGCCCGTCGCGGCCGATCGCCAGCGCCTCGTCGATCGCGGCGGCGAGACCGATCGTATAGCTCGATTCATCGCGGATGTGGCTGTCGTAGGTCCCGCCGTGCCGCCCCGCCACACGCGCGAGTACGGTCACCTCGGCGGTCGTCGCATAGCTCTGCGGGGCATAGAAAAGCCCGGTCGACAGGCCGAGCGCGCCTTGGCACATGGCCGTCTCGACCAGCGCCGCCATCGCCGCGAGTTCGGTCGCGGTGGGCGCGCGGTCGCCCGCACCGACCACGCGTTCGCGGATGCTGCCAAAGCCGGTGTAGGTCGCATAGTTGATCCCGACCGGTCGAGCGCGCGCGCTGGCGAGCACGGTCGCGACATCGCCATCGCCACCGCCGTCGTTGCCGATGAACGCCGTCGTCACGCCCTGCAGCAGGAACGCCGGCACCAGCCGCGTTGCGGCATCGGCGCTGGCGAGATCGCCGTCGAGGTGCGTATGCGGGTCGATGAAGCCCGGCGCGACGATCAACCCGCGCGCGTCGATCGTGCGCGTGGCGCGCTGCGGCAATCGCGTGCCGATCGCGACGATGCGGTCGCCCGTCACGGCGACATCGCCCACGAACGGCGCGCCACTGCCCGGATAGATCGTGCCGCCGCTGATCAGCAGGTCGACGGGGAGGGGCGAGGCGGCACCAAGCGCCCCGGCAAGCACCGCCATCAGCGCTGCGATCCTCTTCATGCCGCGCCCCAGAAGCCCGGCGCGGGCGGCGTCATGATGCCGCCGGTGTCGCGCACGCCGCCCTCGCGGTCGGCCGCCAGCCACAGCGGCCCGTCGAGGTCCACGAAATCGGACATGCATGCGACGTGTAGCGCGGGCGCGATCGACAGTGACGTGCAGATCATGCACCCCGTCATCAGCCCCAGCCCGCGCGCCCGCGCCGCCTCGGCCAGGTCGAGCGCGGCGGTGAGGCCGCCGGCCTTGTCGAGCTTGATGTTCACATAGCTGTACCGACGTTCGATCCGGTCGAGGTCGGCGGCGACATGCACCGCTTCGTCGGCGGCGATCGGCACCGGGTACGCGAACCCCTCCAGCCAGCAATCGTCTTTGGCGGGCACCGGCTGCTCGAGCAGCGCGACGTTGAGCGCCACTAGCAGATCCTGCATGGCCTCAAGCAGCGCGCGGTCCCAGCTTTCGTTCGGATCGATGATCAGCGTCGCCGTCGGCGCGGCCGCACGCACCGCTTTCAGTCGAGCGGCGGGATCATTGGCATCGACCTTGATCTTGATGAGCGGCGCATCGGCGATGTCGGCGGCGGCCGCAGCCATTGCCGCGGGCGTGTCGATGCCGATCGTCAGCGCGCTCGCCATCGGCGCCGGCGCCAGCGCGCCGATCAGCGATGCGACGCTGCGCCCGGCCTGCCGTGCCTCGAGGTCCCACAGCGCGCAATCGATCGCGTTGCGTGCGGCTCCGGGCGCTAGCAGGTCCAGCAAGGCGCGCCGGTCGGCGCCTTCCTCTATCGCGCCGCTCACGCCACTGATCGCAGCGAGCGCGCTCGCGACGGTTTCACCATAGCGGGCATAGGGGACCCCCTCGCCGCGTCCGACGACGCCGTCCTGCGTAACGCGCACGGTCACGACGTCGGCGACGGTCTTGACCCCGCGTGCGATGCGGAACGGTCGTGCGAGCGCGAACGCCCCATATTCCGCTTGTAGTTGCTTCGCGCTCAACCGCCGCATGGTAACGCGTCGAGGATGGCCTCGACGCCAAAGCGTAAGGGGTCGGTGCACGGCAGCGCATGCGTGGCGGCGAGGGTGGCGCACAAAGCGCGCGCGGCATCGACCTCCATCGCCGAGGTGTTCAGGCACAGCCCGACCATGGTGACGCCCGGGCTGGTCAGCCGCGCGACCTGAACGTTGGCGGCGATGCATTCGGCGAGGTCGGGCAGCGCGCGCCCGGTCAGACCACGCATATGCGCACGCCCGGGCTCATGACACATCACCAGCGCCCGCGGCTGAGCGCCGTGGAGCAGCCCGGTCGACACTCCGGCGAACGAGGGGTGGAACAGCGAGCCCTGCCCCTCGATCAGATCCCAGCCATCGTCGGTACGCGCGGGCGCCAGTGCCTCGATCGCGCCCGAGATGAAATCGGCGACGACGGCGTCGACGGGGACTCCCGACCCCGCAATCAGGATGCCGGTCTGCCCCGTCGCGCGAAAGTCGGCAGTCATCCCGCGCGCCTGCATCGCGCGGGTCAGGGCAAGCGTCGCATACATCTTGCCGACCGAACAATCGGTACCGACCGTCAGCAGCCGGTTGCCGCTGCGTGGCTCGCCGGTACCGACCGCCAGATCTCCGGGCGGATCGCGGACGTCGAACAGGTGCAGCCCGCGGACCGCGGCGGCGGCGGCCAGCCGGGGTTCGTCGCGCAACCGGTGATGGAGCCCCGCCGCGACGTTCATCCCCGCCGCCAGCGCCGCCAGCGCGTCATCGACCAGGTCGACGCCGAGCGTCCCGCCGGGATTGACGACGCCGAGCACCAAAGTCCGCGCGCCCGCCGCCGTCGCTTGCGCGATCGACAGCCGCGGCAGGCCGAGCGTCAGCGGGCAATCATCGTGGCGAAACTCGCCGACGCACGCCTCGCGCGCAAATTGCGCGAGCCCGCGCGAGGTCTTGATGCCGATGAAGTCGGTACTGTGACCAAGGTACAGCAGATAGGGCGTGGGGATCATCATGCGCGCGGGTCATACGTCGGCAACGCGACCGCATGGAAGACCTCGATATGGCGCAGGGTCATCCGCTGGTGATATAGTCGCGCAGTGCCGCCGCTTCGGCCTCGATCTTGTCGATCCGGTATTTGACCAGGTCGCCGATCGAGATGAAGCCGACCATGTGTTCGTCCTCGACAACGGGCAGGTGGCGAACGCGCCGCTGCGTCATCAGCGACAAGGCCGCCATGACCGCGCCATCGGCGCCAACCGTCATGACGGGCGCGGTCATCACGTCGCCGACAGGCACCGCGAGCGCCGCCGCGCCCTGCGCCGCCAGCGCATGGACGACATCGCGTTCGGAAAAGATGCCGCGGACCTGGTCGCCTTCCATCACCGGCACCGCGCCGATGCGGCGCTCGGCGAGCAGCGCGATGGCATCGGCGACGCTGGCCGTCGGCGCGATGCTGACGACGTCGCTGCCCTTATTCGCAAGAATCGCCCTGACAGTCATGGTTGCGCCTCCTAAAGGGCGACTCTCGTCGCGCGTCTTGTCATGGGCCGCGCCGGTCGCTTGCAACACATGATTCCACCGATGACGGGATAAGGAAAGCCTTGCTGGACAACGATCTCGACGATCCCCGTTATGCCCGCTTCGCCTGGGGACGCTATCGTCGCGTCATGGGCTGGATGACGATCGCCTCGGCGCTTGCGACGGCGGCGGGGCTCGGCGTCCTCTATTATGCGGTCGGGCCCATGCCTTTGGTCGGCGCGCTGTTCGCGGGCGGCGGTATCTTTTTCACCGTGCTGCTGGGCGCAGCACTGATGGGCCTGGTTTTCCTGTCGTCAGGATCGGGGCACGACGAACGCATCGATGATCCCACTGCCAACGATTGGAGTGACCGATGATGAACGAAGCCGAACCGATCCTGCGCGTCATTCCCAAACCCGGCGACATCAATTCCAACGGCCATATCTTTGGCGGCTGGGTGCTGGCGCAGATGGACTCGGCGGGCGGCATCGTCGCCGGGCGGATCGCGCAGGGGCGCTGCGCGACCGTCGCCATCGAGACGATGGAATTCATCGCGCCGATCCTGCTGTCCGACCTGATCTCGGTCTATGCCAGCGTCGAGCGGCGCGGGCGGACGTCGATCGTGATCCGCCTCGACGTAATCGCCAGCCGCGATCGAGGTCAGCGCGAGGTCAAGGTGACGTCGGGCGTGTTCACCTTCGTCGCCCTCGACGACGAGTTCAAGCCGAGGCCATTGCCGGCTTAGAGCAGGAAAAGTTCGCTAATCCGCGTTGAACGATAGCGTCGCGCGGCCGTTCGCGGGCACCGTGACCGCCCAGATCGTCGTGCCGTCGGTGCGGCGCAGTCCGCTGCCCGACACGATGCGGTCGCCGAAGCGCGCTTCGAACGCCACCGGCACCGCGTTGGCGTTGGTGACCCTCAGGACACGCCGCCGCTTTGCCGTCTCGACCTCGCGCGCCGTGACGCCGGTCGCCGACGCCACGTCGATCTCGACCAGCTCGCCGACCGCCTTGTCGTCGACCGCTCCTTCGCCGAGCAGCAACGGGCGCGCGCCGCCTGCACCCGGTGGCATTGCCTGGTAAAGCGCGACCTTGCCCGCCGGGAGCGGCAGCCCCAGCCCGTCGGCGGTGCGGTTGCGCGCGCGCACCGTCAGCCGCACCGGTGGCGCGTCGCCGCCATCCATATCGGCGCGGTAGACCAGGCGCACCGGCACCGCCGCGCGTTCGAGCAGTGCGACCTGTTTTTGCGCGCGCGCCGCGACGGTCACCCGTTCGGGAATGCGGTAGAGCTTCAGGTCGCCCAGATCCTCTTGCACCGCGAACTTGCGACGCGAAGCCGTAACCGTGATCGATTCGGCGCGCGCCATGTCCATCATCATCGGCGCGTTCATCGCCGATGGCGGCGGCGGCGGGACAGGCCCGGTCACGTCGGACGTGGTCCCTGACGGCCAACAGGTCAGCTCGATCGCGGGTGGCGCGCGATCGGGCGCGCGGTCGGTGCGGTCGCGGTTGACGCGCCCCGCGATCACCAGCGTTTGCGCCGCCGCGAAGCGCGTCTCATCGCCGCTGGCAAGCGTCACCCAGGCGAACAGGTCGAGGCTGCGTCGGTCGGGCCGCAGCGTCGCGACATAGTTCGCCTGCCAGTCGAAGCGGTCGGCGAGATAGCTGAGCGTCACCGTCGCAGTCGCCGCACGTGCGCTGTAGGTTCGTACCGACAGCACGGGTTTGGCCGACAGCCCCGCGGGCAAATCATCGT
>JAYTAR010000008.1:0-5814 GCA_043737455.1 Sphingomonadales bacterium
CTCGCTTATTACGCCTTTCACCGCAGCGCGCACCGCGTCCGCTGGTTCTGGGCCGCGCACGTCAATCATCACTCGAGCCAGCATTACAATCTGTCGACCGCGTTGCGGCAAACCTGGACGGGGTTCGTCGCGGGGTCGTTCGTGTTTCGCCTGCCGCTGCTGCTGATCGGCTTTCCGCCAGCGATGATCCTGTTCTGCGGGGCGCTGAACCTGATCTATCAATTCTGGATTCATACCGAAGCGATCGGTCGCTGCCCGCGCTGGTTCGAAGCGGTGATGAACACGCCGTCGCACCACCGCGTCCATCACGCGGTCAACCCGGACTATCTCGACCGCAATTATGCCGGCGTCTTCATCGTCTGGGACAAACTATTCGGCAGCTTCGTGACCGAGCATGACGACGGGCAAATCCGCTACGGCATCGTCAAGCAGCTAAGCAGTTTCAACCTTTTGTGGGCGGTTTTCCACGAATGGGTGGGGATCGCGCGGGACTTGCGGGATGCGCCGTGGCGTTACAAGCTGATGTATCTGGTGGGTCCGCCCGGTTGGAGCCATGATGGATCGCGCGAGACGTCGGAGGACATCCGGCGCCGCTGGCTGGAGGCGCAAGCGTGGAAGAATTCGACATCGTCGTCATCGGCGGCGGATCGGGCGGAAGCGCCGCCGCCGGGCGGCTGAGCGAGGGTGGCAAATACAGTGTCTGCCTGATCGAGGCGGGCGGCCACAATCATTACCAGCAGATTCTGGCCCCGGCGATGCTGGGTCAGATCCCGAAGAAGTCGAACTACCGCTATGAAACTGTCCCGCAGCCCGGGCTGAACGGGCGACGCGGGTTTCAGCCGCGCGGGCGCGGGCTGGGCGGATCATCGGCGATCAATGCGATGATCTACATTCGGGGCAGCGCGTGGGACTATGACAATTGGGCGCGGCTCGGTGCGACCGGCTGGGCGTATGACGATGTCCTGCCCTACTTCAAACGCGCCGAGAATAATGAGCGCGGCGGCGACGCATGGCACGGCGTTGGTGGGCCGCTGAACGTCATGGACCAGAAATGGCCGAACCAGGGCAGCCTCGAATTCGTCGAGGCGGCGGCTTCGCTCCAGCTGCCGCGCAACCCCGACTTCAACGGCGCGCAACTCGAAGGCGTGGGGCTGTACCAGGCGACGCAAAAGGGCGGCGAGCGCTGGTCGGCGGCGCGCGCGTACGTAACGCCTGCGGTCGAAGCGGGACGGCTGGTTGTCCGGACAAATGCGCTCGTCGAGCGAATCGTGATCGAGGACGGACGCGCGACCGGCGTTACCATCCGGCAGGGCTGGTCACGCAAGACGATCCGCGCGCGCGGCGCTGTCATCCTTGCGGGCGGCGCGTTCGGCACGCCGCAGATCCTGCAGCTGTCGGGCATCGGGTCGCCTGAGCATCTGCAATCGCTCGGCATTCCCGTGCTGGTCGACCGCGCCGCCGTCGGCTCCGATCTGCAGGACCATGTCGATTATGTCTCGGGCTATGCCACCGGCGGCGACGTCTTCCACGGCATGTCGCTGCGCGGCCAGTGGCGCGGGTTCAAGGCGCTGCTCGAATGGCGCAAGTCGAAGAGCGGCTGGCTGACTTCACCGCTCGCCGAAGCGGGCGGGTTCGCCAAGACCGAACCCGGCATCGACGTGCCCGACGTCCAGTTCCACTTCGTGCCTGCACTGCTCGAGGATCACGGGCGGACCAAGGTCCGCGTCCATGGCTTTTCGTGTCACGTCTGCGTGCTGCGCCCCGAAAGCCGCGGGACGGTGCGCCTCGCCAGCCCGCGCGCGCGACACGCGCCGCTGATCGATCCGCGCTATCTGTCCGACGACCGCGACATTGCGGTGCTGAAACGCGGCGTCCGCCTAATGCAACGCATCTGCGAAAGCGCACCGCTGAGCGGGCATGGCGGCACCGATCGCCATACCGCGGGCGTCACCGACGATGCCGCGTTCGAGGCAATCATCCGCGACCGCGCCGACACCGTCTATCACCCCGTCGGCACCGCGCGCATGGGAAGCGACGATGCGGCGGTGGTCGACCCGCAGCTGCGCGTGCGCGGCGTGGCGGGGCTGTACGTCGCCGACGCCAGCGTGATGCCGCGGCTGGTGTCGGGGAATACGAATGCGCCGAGTATCATGATCGGGGAACGGGCGGCGGAGTTCGTGCGGGCTGATTTGGGGTAGCCCTTCCTCCCTCTCCCTGAAGGGGAGAGGGTAGACAAAAAAAGGCCCGGTAGATTGCTCTACCGGGCCTAGTGTGTCCGCAGGAGGAACCTGGTCTGGAGCGACGCGCTTCCGGGGGAGAGAACCCGCCGCGTGCCGCTCCAAGCTCGTCAATAATTATAGGCGCGCTCGCCGTGTTCGGAGAGGTCGAGGCCTTCGCGCTCGGCTTCTTCGGTCGGACGCAGCCCGATCGTCTTGTCGATCAGGAAAAACAGGATCGCCGAGCCGATCCCCGACCACAGCAAGGTGATGAAGACACCCTCGGCCTGCGTCAGCAGCTGGGCCGCCATGTCATACTCGCCCGCAACCGCCGGGAAGACGGTGTAATCGATCCACCCCTGCCCGCCGAGCGCAGGGTCGGCGACGATCGCGGTCGCCAGCGCGCCGACGATGCCGCCGATGCAGTGCACGCCGAACACGTCGAGCGTGTCGTCATACTTCAGCGCGTTCTTCACCGTCGAGACGAAGGCGTAGCAGATCGGCGAGACGATGAAGCCGAGCAGGATCGACGTCATCGGCGCGGCATAGCCGCTCGCGGGCGTGATCGCGACCAGCCCCGCGACCGCGCCCGTCGCCGCGCCCAGCATCGATGGCTTGCCGTGGCGGAACTGTTCGACGAGCGCCCAGCTGACCGCCGCTGCCGCGGTCGCGACGAAGGTATTGATGAACGCCACCGCGGTGACGCCGTTCGCCTCGAGGTTCGAGCCCGCGTTGAAGCCGAACCAGCCGACCCACAACAAACTGGCGCCGATCATCGTCATGACGAGCGAGTGCGGCGGTGTCGCCTCGCGGCCGAAGCCGACGCGCTTGCCCACCATGATGCACCCGACCAGCCCGGCGATCCCGGCGTTGATGTGGACGACGGTGCCGCCCGCGAAGTCGAGCGCGCCCTTGCCCCACAGGAACCCGCTATCGGTCGGCGCGTCGGGCAGGAAGTCGGGGCCGGCCCAATACCAGACCATGTGCGCGATCGGAAAATAGACGATCGTCAGCCATGCGACGACGAAGACCATCAGCGCGGAAAACTTCACGCGCTCGGCAAACGCGCCGACGATCAGCGCGGGCGTGATGCACGCGAACGTCATCTGGAACACCACGAACGCATATTCGGGGATGTAGACGTTGTTCGAAAACGTCGCGGCGTAGGTGGCGGCGCTGACCCCCGACAGGAATGCCTTGTCGAACCCGCCGACGAACGCGTTTCCGCTGGTGAACGCCATCGTATAGCCCCAGCACACCCACACCAGGCTCGCGACGCTGACGATCATGAACACCTGCATCAGCACGCTGAGCATGTTCTTGGTGCGCACCAGCCCGCCGTAGAACAAGGCGAGCGCGGGGACCGACATCATCAGGACCAGCGCCGACGAGATCAGCATCCAGCTGGTGTCGCCCTTGTCGACCATCGTCGCTTGCTGTTCGATCGTCGGTGCGCGTACCAGTTCGGCCCAGGCGGGGCTGGTCGCGAGCAGCGCGCAGAGCCCCGCGCCGCCGCTTTTGATCGCCGTTATTAGCTTCATCGGTCCCCCGCGTGTCATTTCACAGTGCATTATTGTCGGTCTCGCCGGTGCGGATACGCACGGCTTCACCGATGTCGGTGACGAAGATCTTGCCATCGCCGATCGCGCCGGTGTTCGCCGCCGCCTGGATCGCTTCGACGATGCGCGCGCTCAGCTCGCTCGCGCACGCCACCTCGACCTTCAGCTTGGGCACCATGTTCGTCGAATATTCGGCACCGCGATAGATTTCGGTCTGGCCCTTCTGCCGCCCGAAACCTTTGACCTCGGTCACCGTCATGCCGGTCACGCCGACTTCGGTCAGCGCCTCGCGCACCTCGTCGAGCTTGAACGGCTTGATGATCGCAGTCACGAGTTTCATTGCGCCCCCTGGTGCTTCCCCTCCAACACACAGCAAGGAACGTGCCAGGGCTCACAAGGGAGCAGCACGCGTCGCGGCGCACGCCACCGCCCGTTTTCCGGGCGATTGTCGCCGCGCTCTGCCTAAACCTTAGGCAAGTCTAGCGCCCGCGGAACAGGCCGCCGAGGACATTGCGCAGGACTTGTCCGGCGATGCCGCCGCCGCTGCGTGAGCGTCCGCCGCCGAACACTGCCCGGGTCATCTGGTTGGCGACCGCGCGCCCGACGCTCGACGAGGCCGAGCGTGTCGCCGATTTCAGCACATCGTCGATCATCGTCGGTTTCGCCGCCTCGCGCGCCGCCGTCGCCTCCGCGCGCGCTGCCGCTTTTTGCGCGACCACGGCGGCCTTGGCGTCTTCCTTCGCCTTTACCGCCGCGATCTTGTCGGCTTCCACCTGCGCCTTCGCCTGTGTCGCGGCGGTGGCCGCCTGCGCCATCTTCGCGGTCAGCAATTCGTGCGCCGACTCACGATTGACGAGCGTGTCATATTTGTCGCCGATCGCATCGGTCGCGATCATCACGCCGCGTTCGCGCGCGTCGAGCGGACCGACCCGCGTCGCGGGCGGGCGGATGAGCGTGCGTTCGACCGGTGTCGGCGATCCATCGGGCTGGAGCAGCGACACCAACGCCTCGCCGATCTTCAGCTCGGTGATGACGGTCGCGACATCGACGTCGGCATTGGCGCGGAACGTCGTCGCCGCCGCGCGCACCGCCGCCTGATCGCGCGGCGTGAACGCGTTCAGCTTGTGCTGGATACGGTTGTTTAGCTGGCCCGCGACACTGTCGGGAATATCGATCGGGTTTTGCGTGATGAAATACACGCCGACACCCTTCGATCGGATCAGCCGGACGACCTGTTCGATCTTGTCGAGCAGCGCTCCCGGCGCATCGTCGAACAACAGATGCGCCTCGTCGAAGAAGAAGACGAGCTTGGGTTTGTCCGGGTCACCGATCTCGGGCAGCGTCTCGAACAATTCGGACAGCATCCATAGCAGGAACGTCGAATAGAGCTTGGGCGACGCCATCAGCCTGTCGGCGGCGAGCACGTTGACGACACCGCGCCCCTCATCGTCGACGCGAAGGAAATCGGCCATGTCGAGCGCGGGCTCGCCAAAGAAATGCTCGCCGCCCTGCGCGCGCAGCTGGAGCAGCGAGCGCTGGATCGTGCCCACGCTCGCCTTCGACACATTGCCATAGGTGATCGTGAGCGCGTCGGCCTGGCGCGCGCAATCGGCGAGCATCGATTGGAGGTCGTCGAGGTCGATCAGCGGCAGCCCGTCCTTGTCGGCGACGTGGAACGCGATCGCGAGCACCCCTTCCTGAACCTCGTTCAGGTCGAGCAGCCGCGCGATCAGCAACGGACCCATTTCGCTAACCGTCGTGCGGATCGGGTGGCCCTGCTCGCCGAACAGGTCCCAGAATTGCACCGGCGTATCGCGGTACGCCCAGCCCGTATCGCCGATCTCGGCGGCACGCGCGGCAAAGCTGGCGTGCAGCTTGGCGGTCGGTGACCCTGCCATCGCCAGGCCCGCAAGGTCGCCCTTCACGTCTGCGACGAAACACGGCACGCCGTTCGCGCTGAACCCCTCGACGATTCCCTGCAGCGTCACCGTCTTGCCGGTGCCGGTCGCGCCCGCGATCAGTCCGTGGCGGTTGGCGCG
>JAYTAR010000009.1:0-2291 GCA_043737455.1 Sphingomonadales bacterium
AGCGCCAGCGCCCAGCATTCGGCGGTCTCGATCGTGTCGCATGGACGGTAGACATGGAGGTTGGGGATGACGCGCAGGCTCATCAGATGTTCGACCGGCTGATGCGTCGGCCCGTCTTCGCCGAGCCCAATCGAATCATGCGTCATGACATAGACGACGCGCGCGCGCTGCAACGCCGACAGTCGGATCGCGGGGCGGCAATAATCCGAAAAGACGAGGAAAGTTCCGCCATAGGGAATGATGCCGCCGTGAAGCGCCATGCCGTTCATCGCCGCCGCCATCCCGAATTCGCGGATGCCGTAATAGATATAACGCCCGGCGTAATCGTCGCGGGTCAGGGCGCCCTGCCCCTTGGTCTTGGTGTTGTTCGATCCGGTCAGGTCCGCCGATCCACCCAGCATTTCGGGAATGGCGGCATTGATCGCACCAAGCGCGACCTCGGACGCCTTGCGCGTCGCCATCTTCTGTGGCGCGGCGAGCAACGCATTAACATACGGCTTCAGCCAGCCCTCCGCGGGAAGCGTACCCGCGACGCGGCGCTCGAACTCGGTGCGGTGCGCGGCATCCGCCAATCGCGCGCGCCAATCGGCATGCGCCGTACCGCCGCGCGTGCCCGTCGCGCGCCAGGCGGCCAAAACGTCGCCCGGAATCTGAAAGGCTTCATGCGGCCAATCCAAAGTCGTGCGCGCCGCCGCAACCTCGACGGCTCCCAGCGCGGCACCGTGCGTCGCCGACGTCCCCTGCTTGTTCGGCGCGCCCTTGCCGATGATCGTGCGGCACGCGATCAGGCTGGGGCGCGGATCGGCGAGCGCGGCATCGATCGCCCGCGCGGTGTCGTGCGGGTCGTGCCCGTCGCACCCCTCGACATGCCAGCCGCTCGCGACGTAACGCGCGCGAACATCCTCGCTCGTCGACAGGCTCGTCGCGCCGTCGATCGTGATGCGGTTGTCGTCCCACAACACGATCAGCCGCCCGAGGCCGAGGTGCCCGGCAAGCCCGACCGCCTCGTGGTTGATTCCTTCCATCAGGCAACCGTCGCCCGCGATCACCCACGTCCGGTGATCGACCAGATCGTCGCCGAAAGTCGCGTTCAAATGCCGCTCGGCAATCGCCATGCCGACCGCCATCGCGAAGCCCTGCCCCAGCGGACCGGTGGTCGAATCGACACCTTCGAGCTCGAAATTTTCAGGGTGCCCCGCGCAGGGGCTGCCCAGCTTGCGAAAATTGCGGATGTCGTCGATCGTCGGCCGCGCATAGCCGCTGAGGTGGAGCGTCGCATAGGCAAGCATCGATCCATGCCCCGCCGACAGCACGAACCGGTCGCGGTCGGGCCATTTGGGCGCGGCGGGGTCGAACTTCAGATACCGTGAATAAAGCAAAGTCGCGACGTCGGCCATGCCCATCGGCATGCCCGGATGGCCCGAGTTGGCGGCCTCGACCGCGTCCATCGCGAGTGCACGAATGGCATTGGCCATTGGCATGGCCATCATGGCCTCATGCGTTGCGGTCACTCGAAATTCCCTGCAAGCCCTGGTGCGGCGACGCGCACGCGATCGACGATGCCTTTGTCGTGGGCCGTGCCGAAGGTCAATCCAACCGGGCTGCAGGCCAATCCAAACGGGCTGTGCAACGGGTCGGCGAAACGTTGGCTTGCCGCGCGCGGCGGGGCTGGTAACGATGACGGCACGATGACACCGCACGACGCTTCACCCCCCGACGCTTTACCCGCCAACGCTTCATCCCACGCCCGGATCGATCGCGCACTGGCGCGGATCGAGGAAGCGGCGCGGATCGCCGCCGCCGATGCAGCGCGCCACCACGCGCTGCGGACGCAGGCCGCGGCGGCGCTTGGCGAACTCGATGCGGTGCTAGCGCGACTGGGCACATCCT
Organism: Sphingomonadales bacterium; assembly: GCA_043737455.1. Taxonomy (GTDB): domain Bacteria; phylum Pseudomonadota; class Alphaproteobacteria; order Sphingomonadales; family Sphingomonadaceae; genus Sphingomonas_O. Next base: position 1,891 of record JAYTAR010000009.1, read on the forward strand.
GAATGGCGCAAGTGGTGCTCGACATCGGCGGCCGAAGCTACACCGTCACGTGTCGTGCGGGGGGCGAAGATCATCTGCGTATGCTGGCGGCGCGCGTCGATGCCAAGACCGGCGAAGCGCGTGCGGCGGTCGGCAATGTCAACGAGGTGCGCCAATTGCTGTTCGCCGCATTGCTCCTCGCCGACGAAGTTGACACGGGCGCGGCCGCTCCAGCACCGGCGGCATCCGACCTCGACATGCTGGCGGACCGGATCGAGGCGATTGCCGACGCCCTTGAGCGCGCGGTGTCCGCACCCTAAGTACCATGCGGCGGGTTCTGCCCGGTACGAGTCCACATTATCCCTGAGGCTATTCATCTATCCTTGGGGACTGTCCCTGCCCGGGTCCTGGCCCGAAGCACA
>JAYTAR010000010.1:0-5788 GCA_043737455.1 Sphingomonadales bacterium
GAGCTGTGCATCGCGGTCGGTGCCGACGGATTGCGCGGCGAACTGACGCTGATGCGCGCAAGCCGCGCCGTGGCCGCGCTCGACGGCGAGGCGGTCGTCACGATGACGCATCTGCGCGACGTCGCGCCGATGGCATTGCGCCATCGGCTGCGGCGCGGTGTGCTCGATGAGACTGGCTCGACGGTGCGGATCGAACGCGCGCTCGCCGATCTGTTCGACTGATGCAGGCATCCGGCGACGTCCTGGCCGACGCGCTGCTCGCCGCCCAATTGCTGCGGCGCGATCCAGCGGGGCTGGGCGGCATCGTTCTGCGCGGCAACGGGCCTGCACGCGACGCGGTCCTCGCATCGCTGGCACCTATGTTGCGCATGCCGGTCGCGATCGACGACGAAGCCCTGATCGGCGGTCGCGATCTCGCCGCGCTGCTCGCGGGTGAGCGCGCGGCAGTGCGTCCTGGACTGCTCGCGCGCGCCGATGGCGGTTTGATCGTAGTCGCGATGGCCGAACGCATGCCCGACGCCGTCGCGGCGCGGCTGGCGGCGGCCATGGATATAGGTGAGGTCGTTATCGAGCGCGACGGCGTCAACGCGCGCCATTCGGCACGCTTCGGTCTCGTTTTGCTCGACGATGGCAAAGATGACGAGCGTGTGCCCGATCGGCTTGCAGAGCGCTGCGCATTCCGGTTCGACCTGAGCGAGGTGCGCGCTGTGCAAGCGTCGCCGCCCCGACGCGATGACAGCGACCCCGGCCTGCCCCCGGGGGAAGCGGTGCGATCCTTGGCGGGAGCAGCACTGGCGTTCGGCATCGCCTCGGCACGCGCGCCGATGATGGCGCTCCGGGCGGCGCATGCGATCGCTGACCTCGCAGCACGATCGGCGATCGGCGCCGATGATTTGACGGCGGCGGCGCGGCTGGTCTTTGCCCATCGCGCCACCTGTCTGCCCGCGCCCGCGCCCGCGCAAGATGCGCCGGAGCCGCCACCGCCCCCGCCAGGCAGCGACGCCCAGCCCAATGTCGGCGAGATGCTGGAAGATGTAGTGCTCGACGCGGTACGCGCTGCGCTGCCGCCCGACATGCTTGCCGCGCTGGCGGCGGGCGCGGGTCGACGGACCGGCGGCGGCGGGGCAGGCGAGCGGCGCCGGTCGCCGACGCGCGGGCGACCACTGGGAGCGCGGGCAGGGCTGCCACGCGGCGGCGCGCGGCTCGCGCTGATCGATACGTTGCGCGCGGCTGTGCCGTGGCAGCGACTGCGCATGGGCGATCGCGCGCCCGGCGCCCGCCTGCCCGACACCCGCATCGCCATCCGCAAGGCCGATATCCGCATCAAACGTTTCGAGACGCGTGCCGAGGCGACGACGATCGTCGCGGTCGACGCATCGGGATCGGCCGCGGCGGCGCGATTGGGCGAGGCGAAGGGCGCGGTCGAGCTGCTGCTTGCAGAGGCTTATGTGAAGCGGACCGAGATCGCATTGATCGCGTTCCGTGGGTCGAGCGCCGACGTGCTGCTGCCGCCGACGCGCTCGCTGACGCGGGCGCGCCGCTTGCTCGGCGATCTGCCCGGCGGCGGCGGCACGCCCTTGGGAGCAGGAATCGACGCCGCGCGGCTGCTGGGAGAAGCAGTCCGCGCCAAGGGCCGCACGCCGTTCGTCGTGTTGCTCAGCGATGGCCGCGGTAATGTCGCGACCGGTGGCGGCACGCCCGCCGATGAAGCGAACGGTGCCGCACGGCGCTTTGGGGCAAGCGGCCTGAGCAGCGTGTTCATCGACATTTCGGTGCGCCCGCGTCCCGAGGCGGCAGCGATCGCCAGCACGATGCACGCCCGTTACCTTGCCTTGCCACGCGCCGATGCTGTGGCGCTCGCAAACGCTGTAAAAGCGATCGCGGCATGACGATGCCGCCGACCGACTGGCCGAACCGCGCCAGCAGCCGGATCGTGCGCAGCGGCGGCATCGCGTGGCATGTTCAGGACGTGGGCAACGGGCCAGTGCTGCTCTTACTTCATGGCACCGGCGCAGCGACGCACAGCTGGCGCGACCTGCTGCCCGCCGCCGCGCAGCACTTCCGCGTCGTCGCGCCCGATCTGCCGGGGCACGGCTTCACCGATGGGCGACCAGCGGGCGGGTTGTCGCTCGGCGCGATGGCGCGTGCCACTGCGGCATTGCTGCGTGAGCTGGATGCCGAACCGGCGATGATCGTCGGCCATTCGGCGGGCGCGGCGGTGGCGCTGCAGCTGGTGCTCGACACTGCGTTTGCGCCGAAGGGTGTCGTCGCGATCGCCCCGGCACTGCTGCCGTTTCCCGGCATCGCGCAAAAGCTTTTCCCGGCGATGGCAAAACTGTTGTTCGTCAACCCGCTCGCGCCGTTCCTGTTTGCCTCGGTCGCGCGCCAGCCGGGTGCGGTCGAGCGCTTCCTCGCGCGAAGCACCGGCTCGACGATCGATGCGGCCGGGACCGCCGCCTATGCGCGGCTGTTCGGCCGTGCATCGCATTGCGCCGGCGCGATCGGCATGATGGCGGCGTGGGACCTCGTCGGTCTGAAGAAAGCACTGCCAAAGATCGAGTTGCCCGTGCTGATCCTGCAGGGCGACCGCGACACGGCGATCCCGGTCGCTGCCGCGCGCGAAGCCGCCGACGCGATGACCGAGGCGCGCGTCGAGGTGTCGACGGGTCTCGGGCATCTGCTGCATGAGGAGCGCCCCGCCGAAACGCTTACGCGCGTCGTCGCGTTCGCACGCGAACTCGGCGTGCTAATTTGACCGGCGTACTTGGACTGATCGAGCTGCTGCTCACGGTCGCGATCGTCTTTGGTTTCGGACTGTGGCAGCTCTGGTCGCTGCGCAAGCGCGACGGTGATTAGCCTTTTCTACGGGCGTCGCGGCATTCGGTAGGGGAGCATCCCCTGCACCAGCGGCGTGATCAGCCGGTCGAGCGACAGGCTCTCGTGCACCCCTTCGCCCGCCTGACCGAACAGATGCGTCGTCAGTGCCGACCGCGCATAGAAAGGCGCGTCGAGCCAGGTCTTTGTCACGCGCGCGCGGTGCCCGGCGTCGACACGCGTGCTGCGACGCATCAGGAACGGTGTCGGCAACAAGTGCTGGCGCGGCGGGAGTGGTTCGTCGGTCCAATGTCCATCGCGTGCGCACCGTAGCGCGAACGCGAAGTCGCTGCCGTCGCGGCGGTCGCCTTCGTAGATCACCCCGACATCACCATTGGCGAGGTGAGCGCGCGACCACTGCCAGTCGACGAACCCGTCCTCGAGCGGTTCGGCGCCGCTGTTCGAATCGAAATAGCCATTGCCTGACCAGCGCACGCCGGGGCTGTCGAATACCGCTTCGACGCGCGCCTTGGGGGCGAGCGGGTGCCACTGGTGGCGGCGCGCCGCGTCGAGCGCGAACGCCGTCGTGCCCGACACCTGCGGCACCACGCGCACACGCCCGCGCACCGGAAAGGGGAGCGTCGCACAGCGTTCGTCGATATCGATGGTCAGCGCGTCGCCGTCCCAGGTCAGCGCGCTCGGGCCGACGGCAAAGCTCGTCGCATCGCGGGACATCGAAGCTTCGCCGCGCTCGGTCATCGTCCAGCGGTTGCCGCCGATGACGCCGCCGGGTGCGGTCAGCGCGACGTTGATCGCGCAATGGTCGGTCGGGCAGCCGCGCCCTGAAGCCCGGTAATAGGGAGAGAAAACACTGCCGATGAACGCGATGATCGTCAGCCCATAGGTCTTATCGTCGCTGATCGCGTCGACGTACCACCAGCTATAGCCGCCCGCCGGGACGTCGCGGTCGAAGCGCGGTCCCAAAGCAGGGCTTCGCACGCCTGCCGTCCCGATAGCGCTGCCATCGGTACGCCCGCGCCCGGGTGGCAGCTGCCGCCCGCGCAATAGAGACCAGCGATCCGTGTCCGCGATCCCGGGCGGAGGAAGGAGGCCGCCCACCCGTGCGAGGCCCGTCCATACAGGGCTCCACCCGTCGCAGGGTTCAGCGCCTCGAAGTCGCCCGGCGTCAGCAGGCGCATCGCGTCCACGCTCAGGCTCAGCCCGCAGGCGGTCAGCGTCGCGTGCATCTGCTTCGTGCATCGGTCTCGTTCCTCGGCCGTGTGAGTGTGCGTATCGCCATCGGGGGGCGCGTTGACGATCAGCTGGAAGGCGTTGCCGCCTTGTGCGCAGAGATAGACGCTAGGCCGCGGCGGCACGCGCCCTTGCGCGAGCGCGGCAAATTCGGCGGGATAGTCGTCGGAGAAAAAGACGTTGTGGTGATCGAGCGCCATCCCGTCGGTTCGACCCTCGACCAACCAGACCAACGCGGACAACGACCGGTGGCGAGCCGGAGCTTCCGTGACCGATTGCGCGGCTCGCGCGCCGAAGCGTCCGCTTGCCAGCGCCGCCGGGTCGGCGTTCATCACCACGCGATCGGCGGTTATGACTTCCCCATCGCTCAAACGCACGCCGGTGACGCGGCGGTTGGCGCTGAGCACCTCGGCGACCGGCGTACCGTAGCGCAAATTTGCCCCTGCACGCTGTGCGAGGCCGGCGAGTTCTTGCCCCAGCCGGTGCATGCCGCCTTCGATGAGCCAGACCCCCATCGCCTCGACATGAGCGATCAGCATCAGCGTCGCGGGTGCGGCGAACGGCGACGACCCACAATAAGTGGCGTATCTGCCGAACAGCTGACGCAGACGTGGGTCGGGAAAGTAAGTGCCAAGCGCCGACCATAATGAGCGAAAGGGGTGTAGCGTCGCAAAATTGCCGAAGCCGCGCGTGCCCATCCGCCAACCGAGCGTGAGCGGATTGGTCTTGCCCGCGCGCATGAACCGCGCATCGAGCGCATCGTGGATGCGCTTTGCCTCTGCCCGGAACGCATGGTAGCCGTGCACCGCACTCGCGCCCGCGAACGCGCCGATCGCATCGTCGCTGGCCGCGCTGTCGGCGAACAAGTCCAATCGGCTGCCGTCGGACCATGCGTGGCGTGCAAGCACCGGTGACCGCGTGAGCGTCAGCCGGTCGTCGAGGCGTTCGCCGCATGCGGCAAAGACGTCATCGAACACATCGCGCATCGTGAAGACGGTCGGCCCGGCATCGATCGTCGCGGCACCTACGCTCAGACCGCGCAATTTTCCGCCGGGAGACGCCCGTGCTTCGCACACCGTCACGTCGAGCCCTTCGCGTGCGAGCAGCGCAGCGGTCACCAGACCGCCAACACCCCCGCCGACCACGACTACGCGTTCATGTCGCAACACTGCCCTCGCTTGACCCGACCGACCCCAACGTCCAGTCGCCTGGACAATGGGTACGTCAGCTCTGCTTGACATGAAAGAGCGATGGATCGGTTGGCGCAATCGGCTGATCGCCGATGCAGGCTTTCGCCGCTGGGCGGCACGCTTTCCGCTCAGCCGGCCGATCGCGAGGGCACGCGCGCGCGAGACATTCGGTTTGGTCGCGGGCTTCGTCTATTCGCAAGTGCTCGCCGCTTGCGTCGCGGGGGGCGTGCTCGCGCGGCTATCCGCCGGTCCCGCCTCGACTGGTGAGATCGCCGACTGCGCGAAGCTGTCGATGCCGGCCGCCACCCGGCTGCTGCGCGCGGCCGCCGCGCTGCACCTCGCGCAGGAGGTCGCGCCCGATCGCTGGCTGCTGGGGCGCATCGGCGCGGCGATCTGCGCCGACCCCGGCGTCTTGGCGATGATCCGCCACCACGACATGCTCTACCGCGATCTTGCCGATCCGTTGGCGCTGTTGCGCAGCGACGGCGGCGGCGGTGCGCTGTCAGCGTTCTGGCCCTATGCGCAAGGGCAGG
>JAYTAR010000011.1:0-2287 GCA_043737455.1 Sphingomonadales bacterium
AATGTCAGCCCGCCGAGCACGACGACCATGATCGCCGAAAACCACAAAAGCGGCGAAACATGGCCGAGCTTCCACTTCGACACGACGACCGCCGCGACGATCGCCGCCATGAAGACGCCGGTCGCGACGAACACGCCCGACAGCCAGTAAGTGACCAGGAACGCCAGCAGCGGACCAAGATCAGTTGCAAGACGCAACCCAGTATTCGAGGGGGGGTCGTTCGGCTGCTCGGTCACCTGCTCGATCCTGCTATGGCGTTGGCGAGTTCGACCGCGTCGAACGGTCGCAGATCGTCGAGCGTCTCGCCCACCCCGACCGCGTGGATCGGCAGCCCGTACTTCGCCGCCGCGGCGACGAGCACGCCACCGCGCGCGGTGCCGTCGAGCTTGGTCATGACGAGCCCGGTGACGCCGGCGACTTCGCGAAAGACCTCGATCTGGGCGAGCGCATTCTGTCCGGTGGTCGCGTCGAGGACGAGGACGACGTCGTGTGGCGCCGCCGGGTTTAGCCGCCCGAGCACGCGTCGCACCTTGGCGAGTTCGTCCATCATCTCGCGCTTGTTCTGCAGCCGCCCCGCGGTATCGACGATGAGCACATCGATGCCGGTCGCGGTCGCTTTCTTGACCGCGTCGAAGACTACGCTCGCGGCGTCGCCGCCTTCGGGGCCGGTCACCACCGACACCCCCAGCCGATCGGCCCACACCTGCAACTGTCCGATCGCCGCCGCGCGAAACGTATCGCCCGCCGCCAGCATCACGCCGTAATCCTGTTCGATGAACAGATGCGCCAGCTTGGCGATCGTCGTCGTCTTGCCCGAACCGTTGACGCCGATGACGAGAATGACTTGAGGTCGCGGGAACGCGATGATCTCGAGCGGCTTGGCGACCGGCCCAAGCACGGCTGCAATCTCTTCGGCGATCACCGCGCGCAGCCCCGCTTCGTCAAGGTCGCTGCCGAAGCGGCGCGCTTCGAGCGTGGCGCGAATGCGCGCGGCGGTCGGCGTGCCGAGGTCGGCGGCGATCAGCACTTCCTCGACGGTGTCGAGCGTAGCGGCATCGAGCACGCCGCCCGCAAGCCCCGCGAGCCCCCCGCCGATCTTTTCCGACGTGCGCTTGAAACCCGACGCCAGGCGTTGCGTCCAGCTGCTCATGGTGCGTGCCCGAAAAGGCGATCGCCAACGACGCCGTCGATCATGACATCGACGATCGTGCCGGGCGGAACGCCGTCGCGAAGGTCGACGCTGGCGAAATTGGGCGCATGACCGCGCCGCCCGTCGCGTTCGACCAGCACCGGTTGGAGCGTACCGAGCATCGTGGCATGCAAGGCATCGCGCCGCTCCTGCACATGGGCCCGCAGAACTGCTGCACGTGATTGTGCCAAGCCGGGCTCGAGCTGTGGCATGCGCGCCGCCGCAGTGCCGGGGCGCGGCGAGTAAGGAAAGATATGTCCGAACGCGATATCGCACGCGGCGATGATCGATACGCTGTTGGCATGCGCGAGTTCGGTCTCGGTGGGAAAGCCTGCGATAAGGTCGGCTCCGATCGTAAGCCCCGGACGCGCGGCGCGCAGTCGCTCCACAAGTCCGATCGCTTGTTCGGGCGCATGGCGACGCTTCATGCGCTTCAAAATAATCGAGTCGCCCGATTGCAGCGACAAATGGACGTGCGGCATCAACCGCGCTTCGCTGGCGAACAGACCAATCAGCCGATCATCGACCTCGCTCGGATCGAGCGATGACAGCCGCAAGCGGGGCAGGGTGGGAACGTCGCGCAGGATCGTCGCAACGAGGCTAGCGAGCCCGGGACGATAGCTGGTCAGGTCGACGCCGGTCAGCACGACCTCGCGGTGCCCCCGCGCGACCGCGCCCGCGACCGCAGCGACGATCGCGGCACTGCCAAGCGACCGCGCCGCACCGCGCGCGAGCGTCGTCACGCAAAAACTACAGTCATGGTCGCAGCCGTTCTGCACCTCGACGAACGCACGGGCGTGGCCGGGGCCACTGACCGCCGGGGCATCGTCGCGAAGGTGCTGCTTGTCGATCACCGAGGTCACCTCGGGCATTGCGGCATAGAGTGCTCGTTCGGTCGCAGCGCCGCAGCCGGTGACGACGATGCGCGCTTCGGGGCGACGGCGTGCTGCGCGGCGGATCGCCTGGCGCACTTGCCGCGATGCCTCGGCGGTCACTGCGCATGAATTGACGAGGATCAGATCGTCCGCGTCCGCGTAGCGCCGAGCGATACTTGCCCCTTCGGCAAGGTTCAGACGGCAGCCGAAATCGAGCATCTCG
>JAYTAR010000012.1:0-2286 GCA_043737455.1 Sphingomonadales bacterium
CAGGCGATCGCCATCAACGTTTCGGTCGCACCAACCGGATTCGACGGCCGCATTACCTTCAACGGTTTCGGCGCTCCGACTGCCAACCCCTATTCCATCGACATCACGAACCCGGCGCTGGGGGTCTGCTTTCCCGGCGGCCCGGCGCGCTGCAAGCGCATCAACGTGTCGGCGGGCGGCCAGATCACCGCCTGCGATCCGGCCGTCGCTGCTGTAGGAGACACCCGTGCTTGTTAGCAACCCCACGCCTATCAGCCGCCAGCACGGCGTCGTGCTGATCGAGGCGCTTGTCGCCATTCTGATATTTTCGCTCGGCATCCTCGGCTTGGTGGCGCTTGGTGGCCAAGCCGTTGGTGCCCAATCCGACGCGCAGTACCGAACCGAAGCCAGTGGCCTGGCCGACGCGATTGCCGGCGAGATCGCCGTCAACGTGGACCGCCGCGGCATTAACGAGAACTCGGGCGCGCTTATCGCCAATTCGCTGGTTCCGTTCAGGCATCAGGACGCCGGGGCGAATTGCGTCTTCAACGGTGTGACGACGGGGAATGCGCCTGTTGCTGCCCTGCTCGGTCGGGCCGCGGCGCTGCCCGGGGCCACTGCGTTTCAGCAGCAGATCACGGTACAGAACGGGGCGGGCTCGTTTAACCGTATCGAGATCACGCTTTGCTGGAGCGCAGCCAACGACAACGGTGCCTGGCGCCGGCATACCTACATCACTTACGTGAATGGAGGTGCCGTATGAGCGCGCTCGCGGCACTGGCGGGGCCGCGAGCGCAGCGCGGCTTGTCGCTCATCGAGATCCTCGTCGGCGTCGCGATCGGGCTGATCGGCGTCCTCGCGATCTTCCAGACTGTGGCCATCTGGGACCGTCACACCCAGACCACGTCTTCCGGAGGCGACGCCCAGGTCGCCGGCACGTTGGCGCTGTTCAACATCGAGCGCGACATAAGGCAGTCCGGACATGGCTTTGGCGAGGCGCCGCTGCCAGTGATGGGCTGCGTCGTCAGTGCGTTCGACACCGGCGGTCGTGGCGCGTTCAGCTTCCCGCTGCGGCCGATAGACATCGTTGTAGGGACAGCTGGATCGCCCGACCGGATCAATATCGTTTCAGGCAACTCCGCCTTCTTTGTCGAAGGGCAGGACTTCCTCAGCTCGACGGCGACGAGCAAGACGCTTCGGCGCCGCGGCGGCTTCAAGCAGGGAGATATGGTCGTTGTCGCTGACAACGGCGGCGGGTTGCCCGGCTCGGCGAACTGCAGGTTGGCCGAAATCTCGTCTGACACCGACCCCGACTTGCTAACAGTCGGTCACGCGAACGTCGGCTACACGCCGTTCGGCCGCCCGCCCCAGCCATCGACTCGTTTCGATGTCGCGCAGGCACTGCCGCCATTCGTGTATGTCGGGGGCTCGTTGTTCAATCTGGGTCCGCAACCGCAGGTTTTCAGCTGGCAGGTTGTAAATAGCCGGGCTTTGACGAAGACCAACTTCTTCGGCGTAGGAGCGATCGGCACGGATCTGCTTTTGACCCCCGGCCCGGGCGACACGGTGGCCGACGGCGTCGTCAACATGAAGGCGGAGTTTGGCGTCGACGTCGACAACGACACTCGCATCGGCGCAGCCGAGTGGTTTCCCACCATCCCGCTGTTTCCCGTCGGAACGAATTGGAAGCAGGTGCTTGCCGTTCGCGTAGCTCTTCTTGTACGGAGCCGGCAGTTCGAGCGGGGCCGCGACGCTGCGACCGCAGTGCCGCTGGCCGTGACCTCGGCGCTGCCAACGTACTTCGGCGGCACGTTCACGATGTTCAATGTTGACGGTACCGCCGATTCATTCTCGGGCGCACCTGACAATCCCGATCCGAACAATTGGAGGTTCTACCGCTATCGTGTTTACGAGCGGATCGTCCCGCTCAAAAACATGCTTTGGGCGCTGCAGCAGCCATGACTCGTCGCATCGAGCCCCGAATCGTTTCTTCACGGCGCCAGCACGGCATCGTGCTGTTCGTGGCCATCATCGTGTTGATCGCGATGACGCTTGCGGGCTTGGCGATGATGCGACAGATGGGTGTCGGCATGTCGATCGCAGGCAACGTCGCCTTCAAGGAGAACGCAACATCCGCGGCTGATCGAGGAACCGAATTCGCGCGCCGATGGCTGATAGACAACCAGGCGTTCCTGAACAACGATCAGATCGCCGCGGGCTATCACTCGAGTTGGGCCGCCAGTCCCGACCCTACGACGTACAACTGGACGACGGGAGCGGGCGCCTTTGAGCTCGCAACTGTCGAGC
>JAYTAR010000013.1:0-5760 GCA_043737455.1 Sphingomonadales bacterium
GAAGCGATCGCCGATCAGATCGGCATCGACCTGTCGCGCGACGCCGCAACCGCGAGCGGGGGAGAGCGGCGACGAGCGACGATAGCGCGATCGCTCGCCCAGAATCCGCAGGTCCTGCTGCTCGATGAGCCGACCAACCACCTCGACCTCGCTGCGATCGAATGGCTCGAGGACTGGCTCGCGCGGTACAATGGCGCCTTTGTCGCGATCAGCCACGATCGCGCCTTTCTGACGCGGCTGACTCGGGCGAGTCTGTGGCTCGATCGCGGGCAGATCCGGCGCAAAGAGGTGGGCTTCGGCGGGTTCGAGGCGTGGACCGAGGAAGTCTATGCGCAGGAGGCGCGCAATGCCGAGCGCCTCGATGCGAAACTGAAGCTCGAATTGCATTGGCTCGAGCGCGGCGTCACCGCACGGCGCAAGCGCAATCAAGGTCGGCTCGAAAAACTCGGCGAAATGCGCGCCGCACGCGCGGCGATGCTGGGACCGCCGGGAACCGCCAAGCTGGGCATCGCGACCGACGACGTCCGAACCAAGTCGGTCATCACCGCGGAAAACGTCGGCAAGAGCTTTGACGGGCGCACGGTCATCCGCGACTTCTCGCTGCGCGTACGGCGCGGGGATCGTATCGGCGTCGTCGGGCGCAACGGCGCGGGCAAGACGACGCTGCTCAAACTGCTGACCGGTGAACTCGCGCCCGATGTCGGCCAGGTGACGCTAGCCAAGACGCTCGACGGCGTGGTGATCGACCAGCAGCGCAGCTTGATGGTCCCGACCAAGACAGTGCGCGAGGTGCTGACGCAGGGGGGCGACTGGATCGAGGTGCGCGGCGTCAAGAAGCACCTGATCGGATATCTCAAGGACTTCTTGTTCGAGCCCGGCATCGCCGATGCGCCGATCGGATCGCTGTCGGGGGGCGAACGCTCGCGCTTGCTGCTCGCGCGCGAGTTCGCCCGGCCGTCGAACCTGCTCGTGCTCGACGAGCCGACTAACGACCTCGACTTGGAAACGCTCGACTTGTTGCAGGAAACGATCGCCGATTACGAGGGTACGGTGCTGATCGTCAGTCACGACCGCGACTTCCTCGACAAGACCGTCACCATCACGCTTGGCCTCGACGGATCGGGGCGCGTCGACATCGTCGCGGGCGGTTATGCCGAATGGCAGCGCCAACGACAGGCGACGGTGAAGGCCGGCAGGAAGCTTCCGTCGACTGGCGCCACGTCAGCACCGGCGGAAATCACAGCGCGGGTACGACTGACCTATAAAGACCAGCGCGACTATGACCGCCTGCCCGCGCTTGTCGATGCACTGACGGCGGCAATCGCGCGCGACGAAAAGCTCCTCGACGACCCCGATCTCTACGTTCGGGACCGGCGACGCTTCGACGCGTTGACGGCGGCGATTGCAGCCGCGCGCGCGGACAAGGACGCGGCGGAGGAACGCTGGTTGATGCTCGCGACCATGGTCGACGCCTAGATTGGCAGGCCCGCACGTCCTGCCAGCTCGACCAGATAATGCCACGCGACGCGACCCGAACGGCTGCCGCGCTGCGCCGCGAACCGCAGCGCGTCGGCGGGGTCGAACGCCAGGCCGTGAGCCCGCGCATAACCCGCTACCATGTCGAGATAGGTCGCCTGATCGGCATTGTGGAAGCCCAGGCTGATGCCGAAGCGATCGGCGAGCGCGAGCTTGTCGTCGACGACGTCGCGGACGCTGATCGCCGATTCTTGTTCGGCCATCTCGCGCGCGACTATGTGCCGACGGTTCGAGGTCACGTACAGCCGCACCCCCGCCGGACGCGCGGCAGCCCCGCCGTCGAGAGTCGAACGCAACGACCGCGCTGCCCCGAGATCGTCGTCGAAGCCGATGTCATCGACGAAGACGATACTGCGCCGGGTCCAGTCGCCCAGCACCGTGAACAGCGCGGGCAGGCTGGTGAGCGCGTCGCTCGCCAATTCGACGATCACGAGATCATGCCCCGCGTCGCGCAGCGCCCCGACGCTCGCCTTCACCAGCGCCGATTTGCCACTGCCGCGCGCGCCCCAGAGCAGCGCATCATGCGCCGCGTGGCCGCGTGCATGACGACGACCGTTTTCGACCAGCGTGGCTTTCGCCGAGTCGATTCCGACGAGCAGGTCGAGCGATAGCGGTTGGAAGTCGGCGACGATCAGCGCGCGTCCGTCCCAGCGATACGCGGGTGCGTCGGCGGATGGCCGCGCCGGGCGTAGCGGCGCGAGCCGGTCGAGCGCGTCGGCGATGCGAGTGAGTGCGTCGGTCATGCGATGCGACTTACCGCTGCCTGCGTAACTCGGCCAGCTTGGCGGCGTAGTTCGGTTCGGCCGGGGCCAGCGCGACAGCTTTTTCAAGATGCGCGATGGCACGCCCGCGATCGCCCGCTTTGGCGAAAAACCAGCCGAAGCTCGCCACGATCGCCGGATTATGCGGCGCGAGCGCATACGCCGCGCGCCCAAGCTTCGCGGCCTGCTCCGACTGCCCAAGGTTGAGTTTTGCCCATCCCAAGTTGCTCAGCAGCACCGCGTCGCGGTTGCCAAGCCGCTGGCGTAGAACTTCGAGCAATGCAGCGGCCTTACTCCACTGTCGGCTGGCGAGCGCGCGGTCGGCGGCGAGTCGCGTGGCGGCGACATTTTGCGGATTTTGCGCACGGTACAGGTCGAGTACCGCGCCAGCCTCTTCGCCCGCACCGACGCGACGAAGCGCCCCGATCAGCCGCAATGCGACCGCTTCGCGGAAGTCGAGATTGGCGGCGCGTCGATAGGCTTCGGTGGCACCTTGCCAATTACCCTGCGCGCTGAAGGCATCGCCCGTCATCAGCGCGAACGCGGGTGCCCCGGGGTTCGCGCGCTGCAGCGACTGGGCCGTCGCCACCGCCGCGCCGGAACGCCCGGCACTCAATTGCGCGCGTATCTCGCGGGCCGCGCCGCTGCCGCCCGTGAGCGGTGTCGAGGGTCCGCGCCGCGGTGCCGCAGCGCGGTCGAGATAGGCTGCGGCGCGTACGCGGTCCCCCATGCGCTCGTGAGCGCGTCCGATGACGCTCAATGTATAGCTGTCGGCGTCGCCGCGGTTGGCAAGCGGCGTCAGGATCAGCACCGCGCCACGATCGTCGCCGCTCTGCCACAATGCGCTGCCGTAGAGGCGGCGGACCTTCACATTGTCGGGTTGAGCGGCAAACAGCAGCTTCAACTGCGTGATCGCCTGTTCGGCATTGCCCCCGGCAAGCTCGATCGACGCCAGGAGCAACCGCGCGCCGGGCAGGTCGCCGAGCCGATCGCCAACGCGGTAAAGCACGCTCCGCGCGGTTGCCCAATCACCGCTTCGCGCGGCCATGAGCGCCTGAAGATAGAGCGCCTGCGGATTGCCCGGCGAGGCCGCGAGCACCGCGCGCGTCGCCGCCAGCATGTCGCGCGTGCGGCCGAGGTCGCCGAGCGTCGCCGCGCGTTCGAGCATCGCGGCAAGATTGCCCGGCTCGATCTCCAACGCGCGGTCGAACCACGCGAGCGCGGCAGTCAGCCCGTAGCGCGCGCGTAGAAGCACGCCCGACAGCACGAGCGCCTCGGCATTGGCAGGCTGGAGCGCCAGCGCGCGGTCGACGGCATCGAGAGCACCGCCGGTGTCGCCGCCCGCCAAACGCCAGCGCGCAATATCGGACCAGACAAACGAGTCGTTCGGTGCGAGCCGTGCGGCAGCCGCAAGGTCGCGATTGGCCGCGTCGCGCTGCCCGAGCGCGACGTGCGCGGCGGCACGCATCCGCGCGGCATAGGCAGCGTAGCGCACCGGAATATCGGCGAACGACGCTTCGGCGAGCGCAGCGTCGGCCCGGCCCTGCAAAAGAAACGCGTGCGCGAACAAATGGCGCAGGTTGCGGTGCGGATACCCTTTTTGCCATGCGGCATGCAGTCTGGCTTCGGCAAATGCACCGTCGCGGGTCGCGATCGCGATCCGCCCCTGCATGGCGAGCGCGAGCGGCCAGCTGGCGTCGGTCGCGACGGCACGCGCGATCGCCGTCCGCGCGCCGCGTACGTCACCGCTATGAAAAGTCGTAACGGCGGTGTTGAACAGTGGTCGAGCATCGTCGCGCGGCCCTGCGGCGACCGGCGTCGCGAGCAGGAGCAGTGCTACCGCGCTACACTGCGATGTCATAGCTTTTCAGCAGATCGTAGAGCGTCGGTCGGCTGACCCCGAGCAGTTTCGCTGCACCCGAGATATTGCCATCGGTGCGGGCGATCGCGCGGCCGATCGCGCGGCGGTCGGCAGCCTCGCGCACGGCTTTCAAGTTGATGGTGTCGTCGCGGTCGGGGTCTGCGAGATCGAGGTCAGCGGCGGTCACGAGTTTGGTGTCGGCCATGATCACCGCGCGCTTGATACGGTTCTCGAGTTCGCGCACGTTGCCTGGCCAGCCCCATGCATCGACGGCGGCGAGCGCATCGGGAGTCAGCCCCTTCACGTCGCGTTTCATGGCGATTGCGAAGCGCTGGACGAAGGCGCGCGCGAGCAGGCTCGCATCACCCGGACGCTCGGCGAGCGCGGGAATGCGCACGACGATCTCGGCGAGCCGGTAGTAGAGATCCTCGCGAAAGCTGCCGTCGGCGACCATCGCGTCGACGTCGCGGTGCGTTGCGCACACGACACGCGTGTCGACCGCGATCGCACGCCGCCCGCCGACGCGCTCGATCGTGCGTTCCTGCAGGAAGCGCAGCAGCTTCACCTGCAGCGGCAGCGGCACGTCGCCGATTTCGTCGAGGAACAAAGTGCCGCCCTGCGCGAGCTCGATCTTGCCCTCGGTCGTTTTGACCGCGCCCGTGAACGCGCCCTTCTCATGCCCGAACAATTCGCTTTCGAGCAAATTCTCCGGGATCGCCGCGCAGTTGATTGCGACGAAGGCGCCGTCCTTGCGTGCGCTCGCATCATGCAACCCACGCGCGAGCAGCTCCTTGCCCGTTCCGCTTGCCCCCAGCAGCATCACCGACACATCGGCGCGCGCAACCCGCTCGACGGTGCGCACGACCTTGAGCATCTCGGGCGCGGTGGTCAGGATACCGCCGAGCAGTTTCTCCGTGCGCGGCACCGCCGCCAGCCGTGCGTTCTCGGCCTCGATCGCGTGGAGATGGAACGCGCGCGCGACGATCAGCCCGAGCTCGTCGATGTCGACGGGCTTCGCATAGAAATCATACGCCCCCGCCGCGATCGCACGCAGCGCCGACGCGCGCGCACCGTGCCCCGATGCGACGACGACCTTGGTATCAGGCTTCAATCGCACGATGTCGGCAAGCGTCGCAAACCCTTCCTCGACCCCATCGGGCTCGGGCGGCAGCCCCAGATCAAGCGTCACGACATCAGGCTCGTGAAGCCGCAGCATGTCGATCGCCGACGCGCGGTCGCCCGCGACGATCACCTCGTAATCGTCATACGCCCAGCGCAACTGCCGCTGCAGCCCCTCGTCATCCTCGACGACCAAGAGCTTGGGCAAGGCCCTGGCCGCGGGTGCGGGCGTACGGGTCATGCCACGAGCCTTTGCGGCGCGGCGTCGGCGCTCGGCAGCCAGATCGTGAAGCGGCTCCCCGCACCCGGCGCGCTTGCGACCGCGATGTGCCCGCCCATCGCCGCGACCAAAGTGCGCGCCTCGTGCGCGCCGATGCCGAAGCCGCCCGACTTAGTCGACGCGAAGGGGCGGAACAATTCGGTGCGAATGAAGTCGCTCGACATGCCGCCGCCGCGGTCGGCGATCTCGATGGCCGCCTGCGC
>JAYTAR010000014.1:0-2277 GCA_043737455.1 Sphingomonadales bacterium
CGACGTGCCGTAGAGCACCGACAGCCGCTGCCCCGCCCCCGCCGCACGCGCCACATCGGCGTCGGCGTTCCCCACCTTGACCGGTTCCGCTACGGTCAGCCGTTCGCCGGGCTTCCTCAGCCGCACGCGCATGTGAAAATCGTCGGGCTTGATCGACAGCGTTTCCTTGAGGCTCAGGCGATAGCCGCGGCGGTCGGCGATCGCGAACTTCTGGAGGATCATCGCGATCGCAAGCTTGGCCTCGACCAGCGCGAACTGACGCCCGATACACGCCCGCGCGCCATTGCCGAACGGCTTATAGCCATGCGGATGATGGCCCGCCTCGGCCTCGGGCAGCCAGCGGTCGATGTCGAACTCCTCCGGATCGTCCCACGCCGCCGGGTGTCGTTGCAACCCTGGCGCATAGACGTTGACCGGGCGATCCTTGCGCAAGGTGAAGCGGCCGCCGATCACCTGATCTTCCCACGGGCCCACCGAAAACGCCGGCGCAGTGGGCCACAGCCGCTGCGTTTCCTTCACAACCCGCTCGATTACCTTCAAATGCGCGAGATGTTCATACGCCGGGCGCGTGTCGCCGGGCAGCACGCGATCGACTTCGGCATAGGCCTGCGCGAGCACGGTCGGCGCGCGCAGCATTTCCATGAACGCGAACGTCAGGAGCCCCGACGTCGTTTCATGCCCCGCGATCAGGAACGTGAGCACTTGATAACGGATATTGATATCGTCGAGCGTTTCGCCGGTTTCGGGATCGGCGGCGGTCAGCATCAGGTTGAGCAGGTCTTTTGCGTTGGTGGGGTGCGCCCGGCGATCAGCGATGATGCCGTCGACGAGCGCATTCATCGACGCGATGTCGTCGTGAAACTGCTTGGTCGACCGGGTCGCGAACCGCTGCTGGATCGGCAGCCGCGTGATGACGTTCAACGCTTCGCCCAGCGCGCGCGCAAGGCTTTCGAGAAACGGGTCGAGGTCGTCACGCGCAAACGAGTTGAACCGGTGGCCGAACCCCGCGATGGCGATACTGTCGAGCGTCAGCCGCGTCATATCGTCGGCGATCAACAGTTCCTGCCCGTCGGCCTTCGTCCATTTTGCGATCAGTTGGTCGCAAACCTCGAGGATCAGGTCGAAATAACCGCGCATCGAGCGCTGACTGAACGCCGGTAGCAGGATGCGGTGCGCCTTGCCCCAATTGGCCTCTTCGCTGAACGCAGTGAACAGCCCGTCGCCCGCGAACTTGCGCACCACCCGCAGGCCCGGGCCCGGAATTTTGCGAAACCGCGTTTCGTCGCACAGCTCGGCAACCAGATCGGGATGCGTGACGAAGATGCCGACGCGCGCGCCGAAGCGCAGCTTGAAGATACCGGGATCGACGAAATCCTTCGACACGTCGAGCAAGTGGCCGATGAGGCCAGCCTTTGGGATCTGGTGCAAATTGCCGATTACCGGCAGGGCGGCGGGGGCCGGGATGGTTGCAGTCGCGGTCATTCTTGTCTCTCCGTTGCCCGCAGGTTGACGCGAAATCGCGCGCGATCTCAAGCGGCAAAGCGGAACCCGCCCGCATTCCCGCGCATTATCTCGCTTACGTAACGAAAGGGGACAAACGATGGCGGCGCGACCTTATTGGCAAGGACAGATTCGGCTCGCGCTCGTGTCGATCCCCGTCCAGGTCTTCACCGCGACGCGCAGCGGCTCTAGCGTATCGTTTCGCCAGATCCACGAGCCTTCGGGCAAGCCGATCAAATATGAAAAATCGGTCGTGGGCATTGGGCCAGTCGACCCCGATGAGATCGTGAAAGGTTTCGAATATCAAAAGGGCAGCTACGTCTTGTTAAAGGACGAAGAGCTCGACGCGGTACGACTGGAATCGAAGAAGACGCTCGAGCTCACGCAATTCGTGGACGCGAATGAGATCGACGTGCTTTATTATGAAAAGCCGTACTTCGTCGTGCCCGCCGACGACCTTGCCGAAGAGGCGTTCATCGTTCTGCGCGAGGCGCTGCGTCGCACCAAGAAAGTCGGACTGGGCCAGCTCGCGATGCGCGGCCGCGAGTATATCGTGAGCCTGAAGCCTTGCGGCCGGGGCCTCATCATGGAGACGCTGCGCTACGCCGATGAGCTGCAAAAAGCCGGGGCGTATTTCCACGACATTCCCGACGACAAGCCCGATGACGAACTGCTCGATCTCGCCGAGACATTGATCGCGAAGAAATCGACGCCGTTCGCGCCCGAAAAGTTTCACGACCATTATGTCGAGGCGCTGAAGGAGCTGGTCGCGCGCAA
>JAYTAR010000015.1:0-2273 GCA_043737455.1 Sphingomonadales bacterium
GTTCGGCTAGCCCGTGACGATGTGGATGCGCATGCGATGAATTACGAAACGGGCTTCGTCCGAGACCAAAGCCTAGAACATGCGGTCGACCAAGATCGCAAAAGGCGCGTCCGGCGACGTTGGATCATTATCGCGATCGCGGCATTGGCGACGATCGCGATCATCGCGGCGATCATGGCTTTTCAGAAGAAGCCAGCTGCGCCTGCTGGAAAGGGCGGCAAGCAAGCCCCCGTGGTCAGCGTTATCGTCCCCGGGCGTACGGCGGTCGAGCGTGTCGTGTCAGCAACCGGGAACCTGGCGGCACGGCGCGAAATGCCCGTTGGCATTGCCGGCGAGGGTGGCATGGTGGCGCGTGTGCTCGTCGAATCGGGCACCTGGGTCGGCGCTGGACAGGTTCTTGCGACCATCGACCGACGCGTCCAGGTCCAGCAGGCTGCCTCGCTCGGCTCGCAAATCGGCGTTTCACAGGCCGATACTCGCCTCGCCGAAGCAAATCTTGCACGAGCACAAGCGCTCGTGGCTCGCGGTTTTATCTCCAAGGCAGATATAGACCGGCTGACCGCGACGCGCGACTCGGCACGCGCGCGCGTCAATGTCGCGCAAGCACAGTATCAACAGTCATTGGCGAGCAATTCGCGGCTCGACATTCGGGCGCCCGCCGCTGGACTGGTTCTCGAACGACGCGTGGAACCAGGGCAAGTGGTCTCGGCCGGGTCGGGGGCCCTGTTCCGTATGGCAAGAGGGGGCGAGATCGAGCTGCTCGCGCGCCTGGGTGAGGCCGATCTGGCTCGCATGAACGTCGGACAGCGCGCAACGGTAACGCCGGTTGGCTCGGCCAAGGGTTTTGCCGGACAGATTTGGCAGGTCGCGCCCGTCATCGATCCACAGACGCGCCAGGGTGTCGCGCGCATCGCGGTACCTTACGACAAGGCGCTACGACCGGGCGGCTTTGCCAGCGCGCGGATTGTCAGCGGTGTCGCCGATGCGCCGCTGTTACCCGAATCGGCAGTGTTGAATGATGCCAAGGGAAGTTATGTCTACGTCGTCGGCGCGCAGAAAAAGCTTGAGCGGCGTCCGGTAACTGTCGGCGACGTGACCGATCAGGGGGTCACCGTGTTGTCGGGACTGTCGGGCCAGGAAGCCGTGGTCTTAAGTGCCGGCGCGTTCCTGAACGCGGGCGAGACGATCAAGCCGCAGCGGGTCGCGCTGCCGAGCGAGCAGGGTCGATAACATGAGTTTTCGCAACATCTCGGCTTGGGCGATCCGCAATCCGGTCCCGCCGTTGGTGTTGTTTATCGCGCTGCTGCTCGCGGGCATGCTCTCGTTCTCGAGCATGGACGTCAACGATTCGCCCGACATCGACTTCCCCGCTGCGCAGATCATCATCGCGCAGCCCGGCGCTGCACCAAGCGAAATGGAATCGCAGGTAACGCAAAAGGTCGAGGCGGCGGTTCGCAGTGTGAGTGGCGTCGACGAGATCAACTCGGGCGTGCGCGAAGGGACGTCGTCGACATTCGTCCAGTTCGCGATCGGAACGCCGACCGACCGCGCGGTCAACGACGTTCGCGATGCGATTGCAAACATCCGCAGCGACTTGCCCGACGGCATCCTCGAACCGCAAATCGCGCGCGTCGACATCGGCGGTGGCGGACCGATTGCCTATTTTGCCGCCGAATCGCGTGACATGAGCCTCGAACAGCTCAGTTGGTACGTCGACAATACCGTCGCCAAGCGGCTGCGCTCGATTCCCGGTGTCGCTCAGGTTTCACGGGGGGGCGGTGCGAACCGCGAGATCCGTGTTGTGCTCGACCCTGCGCGAATGCAGGGGCAGGGTGTGACCGCATCGCAGGTCAACCTGCAGTTGCGGCAGGTGAACGTCAACGCGGCCGGCGGTCGTGCCGAGATCGCTGGGTCCGAGCAGTCGGTTCGCGTCCTCGGCAATGCGCGCGATGCCTTCGCACTCAGCCAGACGAACATATCTGTGGGTGGTGGTCGGACGGTTAAGCTCGCCGACATTGCCGAAGTCCGCGACTCCTATGCCGAGCAGCGTAACCTCGCAAAGATGAACGGGCGCCAAGTCCTCAGCTTTTCGATCGAGCGGTCGAAGGGCGCGTCCGACGTCAGTGTCTACAAAGCGGTGAATGTTGAGCTCGACAAGCTGAAGAAGGAAAATGCCAAGGTCAGCTACACCCAGCTGTTTACGACCGTCGGTTACACGATGCAGCAGTACAAGTCGGCGATCCATGCAATGATCGAGGGCGCGGTGCTCGCGG
>JAYTAR010000016.1:0-2268 GCA_043737455.1 Sphingomonadales bacterium
TCCTCTTCGCCATTATACGTCGGCTTGTAATCGACGGTGCCGTCGTCGAGCCCGGCCATCAGGTCGATGGTCGCCTGCGTCAGCCGCGCTTCGGTATAGCGATAGGCGGCGGGATTATCGCCATCGATATTGCCGAAATTGCCCTGGCCGTCGACGAGCGGGTAGCGCAGCGCGAAATCCTGCGCGAGGCGGACCATCGCGTCATAGACCGATTGGTCACCATGCGGATGATATTTGCCGATCGTATCCCCGACGACGCGCGCACATTTTTTATAGGCTTGCCCGGGATCGAGCTTCAGCAGCCGCATCGCCCAGAGGAGACGCCGGTGAACGGGCTTCAGTCCATCGCGCAGATCGGGGAGCGACCGCGCGGTGATCGTCGACAGCGCATAGACGAGGTAACGGTCGCTGAGCGCGGTATCGAACGGCGCATCGACGATCAGGTCGAACGGGTCGGCGGGGGCGGGAGGGTCGCGCGTTTCGGCCATTGCCGAGGCGTTAACGACGAGCGAGTCGCGCTGCAATGACCCCGGCAAGCAGGTGGGGCATCGTCAGGACCGACAGCGTGACGAAGCCTGTCGCGACGACATTCCCGTCGATTTTCGGCAAAAGCGCGACGATCGCGGCGATGCCGAGTGCTGCAAGCGTCAGCGCGATCGTCTCGCGCGCGGCATTACTCGTGCGATCATTGCCTAGCTCCGTTCGCACGCGCGCATAATTCGCGGGGGAATGCTGTGCGCAAAAAAACAACGCAAAGCCGGCGAGTGGCGGCAGCAGCAGCATCGCGGCGAGGCTGGCACCGGTCGTGAAGGCTCGCTCGGCCCGGCCGGTGGTGGCAAGGCAGGCGACTGCCGCGGCGGCGGTCGCCAATGCGACAGGCGCGATCAGCTTGGCAGCGTCGGTCATCACGGCTGCAGTGTGCGGGTCGGTCAGCGAGGCCAAAATCAGCGTCAGTGCGCCACCATGCAGCAGCGCGGGCGCGGTCAGCAGAGCGATGGCGATCGCAAGCGCCATGAACGGTGGCAGATCGTCCTGCCAATCCTCCGCAAAGTGCAGGGCGGCGACCGCGAAGAACGATGCGAGCGCGGCCCCCGGAACCGCGAACCAGAGCAGCGCGGTCAAGCCAGCGGCGGCAAGATAAACCAAAACTGCAGCCGCGACCCATGATGGCCGGGTCAACCCGCGATGGCGAAGGATGGCAAGATCCAGCGCGCCGTGAGGAAGTCCGAAGAGAAGGATGGCCGCCATCAGGAAGGACGTCGTCGTGGTGTCAGACAGCAGACCGGTCGCGGTTTCGGCAAGGAGTGCCAGCGCGATCGCGGTAACATAACGAAGCGCCGACGGGGCGATGCGAATGGGCGGAACGCTCCGACCATTCGCTCGCATTGAAGGGACGCCAGGCAACATTACTTCGCGCGGGTCAGACCGCGCGGGCCAGTTCGGGATACTCGATCTGCGACTTGCGGACCGCGATGATGTAGATGAGTACGCCCACGCCCGCCTTGGCGATGATGTCGGCGATCGTGTAACCCACCTGCACGCCGGTCGTGACCAGGCCACCGCTCAAGTTGGTGTACGGGATCATGTAAACGATCGGGTAGAAGCCCCACGAGGCAAAGGTCAGCAGACGCGCCGATTTCACGAGGCCGCGGACATTTTCGGGCTGACGCTCGATCGACTCGCCCAGTCCCTTGAACAGCTGGAACATGACATAGGCGAACGGGATCGACGAGAGCGTTCCCCAGATCGCGCGCGTCGTGTTGTCGGTCGCAATCTCGCCGGGGTAGCCCAGCGCCACCATCAGCGCGGCCGCCGCTCCCAGCTTGATCGACTTCGACATGGTCTCGTCCTGCGAAAGGCGCATCACCAGCACGAGCTCGATCAGCAGTAGCGGGACCGTCAGCAGCCAATCGACGTAGCGGTAGGCGTCGTTGAACGCGACGTTCGTCGCGGTCACCACGCCGTCGGCGACACCATAGGCCGCGTTCCAGCTCTCGAAGATGCGGAAATAGTGATAGGCAGCGATCGCGCAGACGAGCCCGGAAATGGTCAGCGCGGTGCGATACGCCGGGCCGACCTGCGAGCGGCCAAGCCAGAGGAACAGCGTCGCCGCCGCCATCGTGGCAAAGGTGAATGAGAACGCATTGTAGACAAGTGAGAACTGCGTGGCAGTCAAGGCTTGCATGGAAAAGGACTCCGAACATCGGCCCATGTCGTGATGTGCTGGCCGGGCGGGCACTCCCGGCCAGCACTCGCGGCAGGCTCGAT
>JAYTAR010000017.1:0-2247 GCA_043737455.1 Sphingomonadales bacterium
CTCGTCCATGACCGCCTGATCGCTGCCGATGTGGTACGCGGCACGACGCGCTTGCTGGCGCGTGAAGATTGCCTCGCGGTCGCCGAGGTTGCGCTTGCCAATGGACGCCGCGCCGATCTGATGGGCCTTTGCGCGAAGGGTTTCGTCACGATCGTCGAGATCAAGGTCTCGCGTACCGACCTGCTCGGCGACGCCAAGTGGCGTGAGTATCTCGATTATTGCGACCGCTTCTATTGGGCGATCCCGGCGGGCTTCGACACGAATTTGTTCGAACGCGACGCGCTGCTTCCCGATCGCACCGGTCTGATCGTCGCCGACCGGTACGACGCCGCGATCGTGCGACCCGCGCCGGTGGTCACGCTCGCCGCAGCGCGGCGCAAGGCGGAGACGTTGCGCTTTGCCAGGCGGGCGGCGCGGCGATTGATCGGCGACCTCGACGATCAGCCGCTCGGCGGACTCTAGCGCGGCCCGGCGATTTCCTTTTTCACGACCGGTTTGGACTCCTCGATCGCTTTTAGGATCCCGGCCGCGCGCGAATCGCGGACGGCATATTGGCGCGCGGACAGACCCGCGGCATTGTCGGGCTTGTTCGGGTTGGCGCCACCCGCGAGCAACAGGCGTACGCTAGCGATATCACGGTTCTGCACCGCACGGATCAAGGGCGTCTCGCCGTTCGCGCTCGCGACATCGACACCGGCGCGCCGCGCGAGCAATGTTTCGATGCCTTCGCCCCAGCCGAGCTGCGTCGCGAGCATCAGCGGTGTCTCACCGTTCGCGTTGCGCGCGTCGGGATTGGCACCGCGCTGCAACAGGAACCCCAGCCACAAGGCGTCGCGACCGGCGGCGACGATGTGCAGCGGTGTCTCGCCAGACGCAGCATCGCGCGTGTTGATCATGACCGACCCGGGCTTGTTCAACGCTGCCGTCACTTTGCTTCCGTCGCGCTCACGTACCGCCTTCAAGAAGTTGAAGCTTTCGGAAAATTGAGCCGATGCCGCGGTCGGCGCGACAATGGCGACGATGACCGCGGGGAGCAGGAAACGAGATGTCATCGTATGGACCCTTGCATGCGACGCTGCACATGCGTCTTGCGCAGCCGCGTGCGACAACGCAAGGCCAAGCGATGGCGACCCGTCTCCTCGCACTCGTCACGGCGCTTCTCCTCGCCGCTTGCCAGCAGGCGACGACGCCAGCCCCGCTCGCGGGGGCGGCGATCGGCGGACCCTTCGCACTGGTCGATACCGACGGGCAGCGCCGGACCGACCGCGACTTTGCGGGCAAATATCGCATCGTGTATTTCGGTTATACATTCTGTCCGGACGTCTGCCCGGTCGACGTCGCGCGGCTGGTCGCGGGGTATCGCGCCTTTGCCAGGGCTGAACCGGCAAAGGCCGCGCGCGTTGTCCCGATCTTCGTCAGCGTCGATCCTGCGCGCGATACGCCCAAGGTGCTGAAGGCATTCACCGCCGCGTTCGACCCCGCGCTGGTCGGGCTGACCGGCACGCCGGCACAGATCGCGGCGATCACCAAGGGGTACGGCGTCGCGTTCCAGCTCGGCAAGCCCGATGCCAACGGCAATTATCTCGTCGACCACAGCCGGGCGGCCTATCTGATGGGCTCCGACGGCGCGCCGATCGCGTTGCTGTCGCAAGATGGCAAGCCCGAGGTGATCGCGGGTGAGTTGGCGAAGTGGGTGCGATGAGGCGGGTGCGTTGAGGTGGGTGCGATGACTGGGCGCTTCTGGGAAGACCTGCCGCTCGAGAAGCTCGATCGTGGCCAGTGGGAGGCGTTGTGCGACGGCTGCGGAAAATGCTGCATCCACAAGCTCGAGGACGAGGAGACCGGCG
The DNA here is from genome assembly GCA_043737455.1 of Sphingomonadales bacterium. Lineage (GTDB taxonomy): Bacteria > Pseudomonadota > Alphaproteobacteria > Sphingomonadales > Sphingomonadaceae > Sphingomonas_O. The sequence goes on from JAYTAR010000017.1 coordinate 1,848, forward strand.
AACTGTTCGCGACCAACGTCGCCTGTCGACTGCTCGATCGGCGTTCGGCGCGCTGCTCAGACTATCGCCACCGTCATGCATACGTTCCCGACTGCATCCGGTTAACGCCTGCCAAGCTTGCGCAACTCGACTGGCTGCCACAGACGTGCGCCTATCGCTTGCGGGCGCAGGGGCAACCGCTCGCCGATTGGCATCATCTGAACAGTGGCGACCGGGAAAGCGTTCACCGCGCGGGCGTATCGGTGCGGGGCTGGACAATCAGTGAAGACGATGCGGGCGATCTGGAATATCATCTCACCGACCGCATCCTCTGACCTCGCTTTTTCGGGCGGGGGGAGGACACGCGCGTTGACGATCGTGCGGCGTCCGCAGGCGCGCGGCCTTCGTCTCAGCGTCGATC
>JAYTAR010000018.1:0-5686 GCA_043737455.1 Sphingomonadales bacterium
CTTGCCACCGAGTTCGAGCGTCACGGGAGTCAGATTTTCGGCGGCGGCGTGGAGGATGTGCTTGCCGATCGCGGTCGCGCCGGTGAACAGCAGATGATCGAGCGCGAGTCGCGCGAATGCAGCACCGACCGACGGGCCGCCGCTGAAGAAGGCTACTTCGTCCTGCGCAAAATACTTGGGGCCCAGCGTTTCGAACAGTGCGGCGGTCGCGGGCGTGAATTCGCTCGACTTCACCATCGCGCGATTGCCCGCGGCGAACGCCCCGATCAGCGGGCCCATCGTCAGCTGCACCGGAAAATTCCACGGCGCGATGATCCCGATCACGCCCTTGGGCTGCCATTCGATGCGTGCGCTCGCGCCCAGCAGCGCGAGTGGAAAGTCGAGGCCGCGTGCCTCGGGCCGCATCCATGCCGACAGATGTTTCAGCGCATGCTTGGCTTGACGGATCGACGCCGCGACATCGGCGAACAGCGACTGTTCGCGGCTCCGGTGCCCGAAATCCTCCGACATGGCAGTCGCGAAGCCTTCCGCGTTTTCGGCGAGAAGCGCGATGCAGCGGTTCAGGCGATCGCGGCGAACCGCCTCGCCGACCGGCAATGACGTGGCGAACGCGCTACGCTGGAGCGCAAGCGTCGACGTCATGCGCGCAAGCATCTGGTCGTCGCTGGTCGGCTTGGCGTCGAAATCGGCCATGTCGCTCTCCCTTGGTCGGTTGCAGCGGTTATGACGCGATGGGTAGCAATCGACAACCTTTGCCAGCCGACCCTTGCGCTGCAGTGCACCCGCGCTAAGGGCCGGGCCTTCGAGCAACATCGGGGACTGCGATGCCGCAACCGTTCGCAACGATCGTAGTGTTCGGCGCGACCGGCGACCTTGCGCTGCGCATGCTGTTTCCCTCGCTCTACAATCTCGATGCCGACGGGCTGCTTCCCGACGCATTGCGCGTTTACGGGGCGGCACGCTCCAAGCTCGACGCAGCGGCGTTTCGCGATCAAGTAGCGGCAGCGCTTGCCGCGCATCTGCTGCCGGCGCGGATCGATGCGGCGGTGCGCGAACGGTTTCTCGCGCGGCTCGATTATTGCCCGGTCGATGCCACGCAGCCGCGGGACTTTGAATGCTTGGCAGGCAAGATCGGCGATGCCAGCGACGCGGGCGTCGCATTCTATCTGTCGACGCCCCCGGCGATGTTCGCGCCCGTCGTCGCGGGCCTGCAGTCGGTCGCGCTGACCGGCCCGATGACGCGTATCGCGATGGAAAAGCCGATCGGCCACGACATCGCCTCGAGCCGCGCGGTAAACGCGGCGGTCGCGGCGGGCTTCGCCGAGGACCGCGTCTTCCGCGTCGACCACTATCTTGGCAAGGAAACCGTCCAGAACCTGCTCGTGCTTCGCTTCGGCAACATGTTGTTCGAGCCGTTGTGGAACGCGGCGAACATTGAGCACGTCCAGATTACCGTCGCGGAAACCGTCGGGCTGGAGGGCCGCGTGTCCTATTATGACGGTGTCGGCGCGCTCAGCGACATGGTGCAGAACCACATGCTGCAGCTGCTCGCGCTCGTCGCGATGGAGCCGCCGGCAAGCTATACCGCGACCGCAGTGCGCGATGAAAAGGTCAAGGTGCTGCGCTCGCTCCGCCCGCTCGACGCCGCCACCGCCGCGACGCACAGCGTGAAGGGTCAGTACCGGGCGGGTGCGATCGACGGACACCCGGTGGCGGGCTACCGCGAGGAGCTCGGCAAGGAGTCGGACACCGAGACGTTCGTCGCGGTCAAGGCGTATCTGGACAATTGGCGCTGGAAAGGCGTTCCCTTTTACCTGCGTACCGGCAAGCGGCTGCCGCAACGGCATTCCGAGATCCTGATCCGCTTTCGCCCCGTTCCGCATTCGATCTTCGCGCGCGCGCACGCTGGGCTGGCGCAGAATGAACTCGTCATCCGCTTGCAGCCCGACGAGGGGATCGGCCTGTCGGTGATGACGAAGGAACCCGGGCTCGATCGCACCGGGCTGGGCGTGCGCAAAGTCGACCTCGACGTCAGTCTCGTCGCCGCGTTCGAGGGCGAGCGGCGACGGATCGCGTACGAACGACTGCTGCTCGACCTGCTCGAAGGCGACACGACATTGTTCGTTCGCGCCGACGAGATCGAGGCCGCCTGGACATGGATCGATTCGATCCACGTTGCCTGGAAAGCGGCCGGGATCAGCGTCAAACCCTATACCGCGGGCAGCTGGGGTCCCTCGGCCTCGGCGGGCATGATCGAGCGCGAGGGGGCCAGCTGGCACGATGCTTAACCCCGTCGTCGAGGCGATCACCGCACGCATCATCGAGCGATCGCGCCCGACGCGCGCGGCTTATCTGGACCTGATCGCACGACAGCGCGATGCGGGAATCAACCGCACCGGCTTGGCGTGCGGCAATCTGGCACACGGCTTCGCGGCATCGGGCGAGGACAAGGAGCGGATCAAGCGCGGCGGCGCGATGAATATCGGCATCGTCACCGCGTATAACGACATGTTGTCGGCGCATCAGCCCTACGGACGCTATCCCGACCAGATCAAGGCGTTCGCGCGCGAGTGCGGGGCGACCGCGCAGGTCGCGGGCGGCGTCCCCGCGATGTGCGATGGCGTCACGCAGGGCCAGGCGGGGATGGACCTGTCGCTGTTCAGCCGCGACACGATCGCGCTGGCGACCGCGATCGCGCTCAGCCATGCGATGTTCGAAGGCGTTGCGTTGCTCGGCATCTGCGACAAGATCGTGCCCGGGCTGCTGATCGGGGCGCTGCGCTTCGGCCATCTGCCGACGATCCTAATTCCGGGCGGGCCGATGCCGTCGGGGCTCGCCAACCAGGAAAAGCAGCGCATCCGCCAGCTTTTCGCTGAGGGCAAAGTCGGCCGCGAGACGCTGCTCGAAAGCGAGAGCGCGAGTTATCACGAGCCGGGCACCTGCACCTTTTACGGCACCGCCAATTCCAACCAGATGATGATGGAGGTGATGGGGCTGCACATGCCCGCCGCCGCATTCGTCAATCCGGGCACGAAATTGCGCCAGGCGTTGACCCGGGCGGCGGTGCACCGGCTTGCGGCGATCGGGTGGGACGGCGACGATTACCGTCCGCTCGGCCGCTGCATCGATGAGAAAGCGATCGTCAACGCCGTCGTCGGTCTGCTCGCGACGGGCGGCTCGACGAACCATGCAATCCACATTCCCGCAATCGCGCGCGCGGCGGGCATCGTCGTCGACTGGTGCGATTTCGACGAGCTTTCCGCCGCAGTCCCGCTCGTCGCCCGCATCTATCCCAATGGGTCGGGCGACGTGAACGACTTCCACCATGCCGGCGGCATCGGTTTCGTCGTGCGCGAGCTGCTTGCCGCCGGACTGCTGCACCGCGACGTCATGACTGTCGCGCGCGGCTCGCTCGACGATTACGGCGTCGAACCGATGCTCGTCGACGAGGCGGTGATGTTCGCGCCCGCGCCCGCTACCACGCGTGACGTGACGATGCTGCGGCCCGTCACTGACCCGTTCTCGCCCGACGGTGGAATGCGCCTGCTGACCGGCACTCTGGGGCGCTGCGTTATCAAGACAAGCGCGGTGCAGGCCGAGCGCTGGATCATCGAGGCGCCGTGCGCGGTGTTTTCGACGCAGGACGACGTGCTGCGCGCGTTCAAGGCGGGGACGCTCGACCGCGATGTCGTCGTCGTCGTGCGGCATCAGGGCCCGCACGCAAACGGGATGCCCGAACTGCACAAGCTCACGCCTGCTTTGGGGGTCCTGCAGGACCGGGGTTACCGCGTCGCGCTCGTCACCGACGGGCGAATGTCGGGTGCGAGCGGCAAGGTACCCGCCGCGATTCACGTGACGCCCGAGGCGGCGCTCGGCGGACCACTCGCGCGGCTGGCGGATGGCGACATCGTTCGGATCGACGCGGTCAGGGGCACGCTGTCGACCACTGCTGACCTGTCGACCCGCATCGATGCCCCGGTTCCGCACGCCCATGACGGCGTTGGACGCGAATTGTTCGCGTTCATGCGTGCCGGCGTCGACGAGGCCGAGCGCGGCGCCTCGGCCATGCTGGCATGCGCTGGGCTGTGACGTTCGGCGCGATCGGGCAGGCGGGGTGAAGCTCGTCGCAGTCGATATCGGCGGCACGCATGCCCGCTTCGCGCTTGCCGACGTCGCCGCAGGACAAATTGTATCGCTCGGCGAGCCGGTGACGCTGAACACCGCCGACCATGCGAGCTTTGAAGCGGCATGGACGGCGTTCGGCGCGCGGCAATCGACCCCGCTTCCCCGCAATGCCGCGATCGCGGTCGCGTGCCCGGTGCGCGGCGACACGCTGCAGCTGACGAACAATCCCTGGACGATTCGCCCCGGGCTGATCGGCGCAAGCCTGGGCGTCGACGCGCACGTGCTCATCAACGACTTCGCTGCAATCGGCCATGCGGTCGCGCAGCTCACGGAAGAACATTTTGCGCACATCTGCGGTCCGGGCGCTCCACTGCGCGAAAGCGGTACGATCACGATCGTCGGGCCAGGGACCGGTCTTGGCGTGGCGGCGGTCCTGCGCGATCATGGTCGCCACCATGTCATCGCGACCGAGGGCGGGCATCTGGACTTCGCGCCGATCGATGCGATCGACGATGCGATCCTGGCACTGTTGCGCCAGCGCCATGGCCGAGTTTCGCTCGAACGAGTCGTTTCAGGGCCGGGACTGTCGGCGATTCACGAGGTGCTTGCCGCGATCGAGGGGAGCGAGGTGCCGCCGCGTAGCGACAGAGAACTCTGGGCCGCGGCCCTCGCGGGTGACGACCGCCTCGCCACCGCCGCGCTCGACCGGTTCTGCATGGCGCTCGGCAGCGTGGCGGGCGATCTGGCACTGGCGCACGGTCCTGGCGCGGTCGTGATCGCGGGCGGGCTGGGTCTGCGCCTGGCCGATCATCTGCCCCGCTCTGGTTTCGCCGAGCGGTTCGTCGCGAAGGGCCGTTTCGAACCCTTGATGTCGAGCGTTCCGGTCAGACGCATCATTCATCCGCAGCCGGGCCTGTACGGCGCGGCGGCCGCCTTTGCTCAGGAGTATGCATGACGATCGACGACATCATGGCAAGCGCCCCGGTCATCCCCGTGCTGATCGTCGACGATGTCGCGCACGCGGTGCCGATTGCCGAGGCGCTCGTCGGCGGCGGGCTGCGTATGCTCGAGGTGACGCTGCGCACCCCGGTGGCGCTCAACGTGATCGCGGCGATGCGCACCGTCGAGGGTGCGATCGTCGGCGCGGGAACCGTCCTGAACGAGGCCGATCTCGACGCGGCACTGGCGGCAGGGTCGGCGTTCATCGTCAGTCCCGGCCTGACCGAACCGCTGGCACGCGCGGCGATCGCAGCGGGAGTGCCATATCTGCCAGGCGTTGCCAATGCGGGCGACATCATGCGCGGTCTGGATCTCGGCCTCGAGCGATTCAAATTCTTTCCGGCGGCGGCGGCGGGCGGGCTGCCCGCATTGCGTGCACTCGCCGCGCCGTTCGGGCGTGTGCGCTTCTGCCCGACCGGGGGGATCGGGGAGGCCGATGTCGCCTTGTGGCTTGCCGAACGCAGCGTTGCTTGCGTCGGCGGCAGCTGGGTCGTCCCCAAGGGCGTGCCCGATGGGGCCACGATCCGCGCGAATGCCGTGCGTGCGTCAGCCTTGGCGCGCT
>JAYTAR010000019.1:0-2244 GCA_043737455.1 Sphingomonadales bacterium
CCCCGCTCGATCGCGACCGACACCCCTTCGAAATTGTCATGGATCGTGGGCGGAGCAAGTCGCGCGAGCACGATCCCGTCGGCGACCTGCGATCCCGTCGAGCTGCGAGGGTCGACGAGGATCAGCATCGCGGTGAACAGGTCGACCGGGCTGAAACGCCGGACGAGGACTAGCCAGCGCCCATCGGGCAGTGCGGCGATGTCGGTCGGATCATATCCGGTCGGTGGACGCCAGCGCAACCGTGCCACGCGCGCCCAAGGGTCGGTCGGATCGCGGTCGAACACCAGCAGCGGGCGAGTGGCAGCGCGTTTGGGATCCCCCTCGGCAATCACGACGAAGCGTCCATCGGCAAGTCGCAGCATCGATTCGGGACCGGCGATGCGCGACCAGCGCTGCATGGCCGTTGGGGCCGCGACCGCGCGCGCCTGGGCGAAATCGGACGATATGCGGCAGATGGTGTTGCGCCACTCATAGCCGACCCACCAGTCGCCGCTGACCGGATCGTGCGCCAGCGATTCGGTGTCGCGCCAGATCTTGTCGTCGGTCCGGCCGCAGGGCTTGGGCATCGCGGCGATCGAGGCGTCATAGACATTGCCAAAGCGCCCGAGGCGAAAGCGCAGGACGCTGCCCGCGTCGCCGATCGCGGTGACCCGGTCACCCGCGACATCGATCGCCGACCATCCGCCGAACTGACGCGACCGGCTGGTGAGCGTCCACCCGCCGACCAAAGTCAGCGCACCGATCCGCCGCCGCGCAGGGTCGCCGGCCGCGATCGTGACGGGGCTCGAGACGATCGCGATGCGCTCGGCATAAAGCGGCTGCAGCGTCGGAGGTCGCGGACCCCCAACGACCAGCAGCAGTGCCAACGTCGCGAAGAAGCGTAACCAGCGGAACACCATAACGCCATAGCGGGCAATGCGCGCTGCGAAAGCTGAACCGGAGCTAACGCGGTCGTTCAGCCTGTCGGCATCGGGGATCGCCTAGAGAATGATGCGTCAACCAAGGAGCGCGACCGATGAAGAAGCTGATCCACACCGCAGTGCTCGCCAGCGTCGCCGCGTTCGGCGTGGCTTCGGTGCCTGCAAGCGCGCAAGGCTATTACGAGCGCGGCGATACCTATTATGGTCGCGAGTATGACCGCCGCGACGACCGCCGTTATGCGCGCGAGTCGAATGCGCAATATTATGATCAGCGCGGCTATGCCGACGGCTATCGTGGTGATGATCGGCAATATTCGCAAAATTGCCGCCGCTCGTCGGGAACCACCGGCACGATCCTTGGCGCGATTGCCGGTGGGCTACTGGGGCGCGAGATCGGGCGTGGCGGTTATGCCAATCGTCCTAGCACCACGGGGCTGCTGCTCGGCGCGGGAGCCGGTGCGCTCGCGGGGCGCGCCGTCGATAAGAGCGCGTCGTGCGACCGTCGCCGCTGACTTCACCCAATTCCCTCGAGTAGCGTATGAGGGTAGGCCGGACGGGCAACCGTCCGGCCTTTTTTTAAGGGGAACCAAACAGCGCCAGGCGGTCGGGTCCGTCATAAGCGAATAAAGCGTCGCCGTTCAGCGCAATGTCGCTCACGCCCTCGATCAGCCACGCCTCGCCGGCGGCGAAAGGCGCGTCGTCGATCGTACCGCCGCCGCTGACCGGTACGAGCCACGCCGGGCCGGGCGTCGTGACGGTGCGCATACCCCCCCATGTCCAACGCTCGACGACGAACTTTCGCCCTTCGCACAGGATCGCTCGCCCTGCAGCAATAGGGCCGGGAATCAGCGGTGCGACGAACGGGACCAGGTCGCTGACCGCAAGCCCCGCGTCCAGATGCAGGGGGCGCGGTCGTCCATAATCGAACAGGCGATAGGTCAGGTCGATATTCTGTTGAACCTCGATCAGGGTAATACCCGCGCCGATCGCGTGGATCGTGCCGGCGGGCGAGTAGATGACGTCGCCCGCCGCGACCGATCGCCAGTCGAGCAGGTCGACGATGCTGCCGTCGAGGGCGGCCGTCCGTAGCGCAGCTTTTGTTGTCGCTTCGCGAAGCCCGAGTGCGATCGTGGATTCGGGCGCGGCGGCGAGCACCAGCCACATCTCTTCCTTGCCGCGTGGATGACCGGCAAGGCGCGCGGCGGCATCGTCGGGGTGGACCTGTACCGACAGGCGTTCGCAGGTGAACAGATATTTGACGAGCAGCGACGGGTCGCTTTCCAGCCCCTCGTCGAACCAGATTTCGCCAACCGGCGCTCCGCCT
>JAYTAR010000020.1:0-5682 GCA_043737455.1 Sphingomonadales bacterium
CGATGTGGATCGACAGGCGCGCGCGGTGCTGACCACCACCACCAAGAGCGCGAGCGTCGTCCTGACCGGCTGGCCGAGCGCGCCGCGCCTGATCGGTCCTGCTCGGCAGGTCGAGGCGCTGACCCCCGACGTGCGTCTGCTCGCCGAGGAAGTCACGACCGCCGCGGCATTGTCGGGGGCGCGGATCGCGCGGCCCGATGCGCGCATCGCCACGACGATCGTCGACCCGGCCGGGGGCAGCACGTCGGCGGCGCGGCATATCATCGCGCGCGCGGCGCAGACCGTGCTGTTCATGCTGACGATCCTGCTCGCGGGCATGTTGCTGTCGAACCTGGTCGAGGAGAAATCGAACAAGGTGATCGAGGTGCTCGCCGCCGCGGTCCCGGTCGACGCGATTTTCCTTGGCAAATTGGTTGCGATGCTCGGGGTTTCGCTGACGGGGATCGCGATCTGGGGCGCGCTGATCGGCGTCGCGCTGTTCGCCGCGCTCCCGCCCGGCGTGCCGATCCCGGTCCCCGCGACCGGTTGGCCGCTGTTCGTGGCGCTTGGCGGTCTTTATTATGTGATGAATTACATGATCCTGGGTGGGCTTTTCCTGGGCATCGGCAGCCAAGCGTCGAGCGTGCGCGAAGTGCAGACGCTGTCGATGCCGGTGACGATGGCACAGCTTGCGATCTTTGCGCTCGGATCGGCGGTGGTGAACAGCCTCGACACGCCGCTCGGCTTGTTCGCGGCGCTGCTGCCGCTGTCGTCGCCGATCGTGATGGTCGCGCGTGCGGCGCAGGATGCCACGCTCTGGCCGCACCTGGTCGCTTTGGCCTGGCAAGCATTGTGGGTCGCGCTGATCATCCGCTTTGCCGCCAGCCGCTTTCGGTCGGGCGTGCTCAAGTCGGGCGCGCCCAAGGGGAGCAGCTGGTTCCGCCGGGCAAAGGCTTGACGGGGTTAGTCCCTCAGGACTAGACAGCGGCCATGACGACCGTAAACGTCCATCAGGCAAAGACGCACTTCTCGCGCTACCTCGACGAAGTCGAGGGCGGCGGTGAAGTCACGATCACGCGTCATGGCAAGCCGACGGCCAAACTTGTTGCGGTTTCCGCACAAGCAAAGCGGCCACTTCTTGGCAGTGCGAAGGGCAAGTGGGTAGTGCCCGACGACTGGTATGAACGCGACAAGGAGGTCGACAAAGAAATCGAGAAACTCTTTTACGGTGAGACAGATTGAAGCTGCTGCTCGATACGCACATATTGGTGTGGTCGGTCACACAGTCGCCGCGTCTTTCCCCGCAATCGCTTGCTCTCTTAAACGATAGTTCCAACCGCCTGACGTATAGTGTCGTCTCGATCTGGGAGATCGCGATTAAAAACGCTCGGGCCAAGCATGCGTCGGAGCGCCTTCCCATGACGGCATTGGCGATGCTCGACCATCTGGCGACTTTGGACATCGAACTTATCCCTATCGACGGACATCATGCTGCAGCCGTCGAGACGCTACCTCTGCATCACCGTGATCCGTTCGATCGGCTGCTCGTCGCGCAAGCGAAAGTGGAAACGGCAGTCCTGCTGACGCAAGACGGGGCTCTCGCTATCTATGGCGACTTCGTTCTCCTCGTCTGACTCACGGCGCGATCAGCAGTCCGGCGAGCGCCGCCGACATCAGATTTGCCAAGCTCCCCGCGACCAGCGCCTTCAACCCCAGGCGGGCGATGACCGGGCGCTGATTGGGCGCAAGGCTGCCCGTCACCGCCATTTGAATGGCGATCGAGGAAAAATTTGCAAAACCGCACAGTGCAAAGGTGATGACCGCGACGGTATGCGGGGTCAGTCCGCTCGCCTGCCCGAGCGCGATATAAGCAACGAATTCGTTCAGCACGACCTTCGTCCCGAACAGCCCCCCCGCGATCCCCGCCTGGTCCCAGGGTACGTTCAGCAGGAACATGATCGGCGCGAAGACATAGCCGAGCAGTTGCTGGAAGCTGAGGTCCGGGAGCCCGAACCACCCGCCGACCCCGCCGAGGAGCCCGTTCGCGAGCGCGACCAGTGCAACGAACGCCAGCACCATCGCGCCGACCGCAACCGCCAGCCGGACGCCGGTCTGCGCCCCCTGCGCCGCCGCCATGATCAGATTGGCGGGGCGTTCCTCGTCATGGCTTGCTTGCGCGATCGCAACCTCCTCGATCGGCGCGCCCGGTTCGCGTGGATCGGGCATCATGATCTTGGCCATCAGGATACCGCCAGGCGCGGCCATGAAACTTGCCGCGAGCAGATAGTCGATGCGGATACCCATCGAGGCGTAGGCGGCCAGGATCGTTCCCGCGACCCCCGCCATCCCGCTCGTCATCACCGTGAAGACCTGCGGCGGTGTCAGGCTGGCGAGATACGGACGGATGACGAGCGGCGATTCGGATTGGCCGACGAAGATGTTCGCCGCCGCGCACAGGCTTTCGACCTTCGACACGCCGATGATGCGTTCGATACCGCCGCCGATCCACCGCACGATCAGCTGCATAATGCCCAGATAATAAAGGATCGACACGAGCGAGGCGAAGAAGATGATCACCGGCAAGGCCTGGATCGCGAAATTCTTGCCCAGCGGATCGGCGGCGAGGCTGCCGAACAGGAAGCTCGTCCCCGCATTGGCATAGCCGAGCAGGTTCGACACGCCACCCGACAGGAACTCGATCGCGGCGCGTCCGGCTGGCACGTACAGCACGAGGATGGCGATCCCCGCCTGCAGCGCAAACGCCGCGCCCACGACGCGCAACCGGATCGCGCGCCGGTCCGACGATAACGCGACCGCAATCGCGAGCAGGAGCGCGATACCAGCAATGCCGATCAGCCACCGGTTCATGTGCCACCCCTTGTTACGCGTGCTGCGACGACCCCGGATCGTTGTGGCATGCCGACGGCATCGATGACAGTGCCTTTCCCGGCCCGCCGACGTCGCCATGCAGCTCAACCTGCCGACAGGGCAGCTGATCGTTTCGTAGCAGGCCAGTCAACCGACGTAAGGTGGCATGAGCGACAAACGAATTTTGTTACGATAGCGAATTCATCGGTAGATGTCGGGGGTTTTGACGATCCTCCATTAGCTTCTCGCATCTCGCCTACACCGGTTGCTTAACCCGCCATGTATAGGTTGAATTGCTGCAACAAATTGTCGGCGGAACTCCGTTAGGCGGTGCCGGTTCTTCACTCTGCAAACTGCGATTGAACGCAGTGTGTGAAGCATTTCTAGTAACGGAGTACCTAAGATGAAGATCACTTATGCAATCGCCGCTCTTGCTGCCACGACGCTGATGACGACGGCTGCGACAGCCGGTGGCCCCAACCACAAGAAGGATCGCGGGTCGTCGAGCTCGACGCAGGTCAACGGCGGCGTCGCTGCAGCCGGCCGTGATGGTGCCGTGGCCGGTGGGATCGTCGGATCGCAGTCGACCGAGACCGGACCTCGTTCCGATCGTCGCATGAACCGCGATACCAATTCGGCCACGACGTCGACGACCGGCGCGGTTTACACCGATCGCAATCGCGGCAGTGCGGCGATCAATAGCAACGGGTCGGCGATCGGCACCGGAACCGTCCGCAGCAGTTCGGAAGGCGAGGTTTACAGTTCGACCAACCGCACTGGGTCGGACGCGGATGCTTATGGCAATTCCGACGCGTCGGCGACCGCCCGTCCCAAGTGAGGATTACGACGGCGCATCCAGTGGGTGCGCCGTCGCTCTTGAAACAAGCGAGCGAGCGCCATGTCGATGACCATGACACTGCTGGTACTGGCTTCGCCCGCGATGGTTAGCGCCAGCTCAGCACCGTCGACCTGCAGTGTCACGCGCGTCACGTCCGATGGTCGCCGTTTAACTCTGAGGCCGCGCGCGATGTCCACCGATACGAACATTTCCGTGAACGATGGTTCGGGCGGGTCGAGCGCTCGGTCGTCAAGCACAAGATCTAGCGCGAGTTCGTCAAGTTCGTCGTCGAGCGTGTCGTCGTCATCCAAGGGCCGTCAGTCATCGAGCCGGGCGGTTGCATCGCACACCGACGCGCAGGGTCGCACGATAACGACCACGCACGATGCGCGTGGATGCCGCGTCGTGATCGACGAGCGCACAATGTCCAAAGCGAAGGAATAGGATCATGTTGAGTTATCTTACGACGGCAACCGCCGTCATCATCCTGGCGGCGACGCCAATCGCGGCGCAAACCGTCGTCGGTGGCACCGCGGGCGGCGTGCAGGGCCGCGACGTTTCGGCAAGCACCTGTGGCTCGGGCCGAACCGACGGTTCGAGTATCGGCATCGCCGGATGCGCCGACGCGGCAGCCCTCAATGGCGGAACGGCGGACACCAGCACGCGTGCGAACGTGAACGATCGCCGCGCAATGCAGCGCTCGGTCGCAACGGCGCGTGACGAGGACGAGCGCGCCCGTTCAATGACGCGCACGTCGGTACGCGACGGCGAAGTCGTGCGGTCGCGCACGATGTCGATGTACAAGGAAAAGGGCGAGCGTCCCGTGCGCGAAGTCGAAACGATCCGGGCGACGCCTGACGGCACGACCGCACGCGGCAAAAGAAAATAATCGGGCAAGGCTCGAAGCCAAACTCCCGCGTGAGATGAGCGTGCGCGTCGTCGACGAAGACGACGCGCACGCTCTGCGTCGTTGCGGTTGACGTTACGCCTGCAATTGCCCAACCGCCGTCGGTATGTCGTCAGCCTCGAATACCACAGCCTTGGCGGGAAACATCCCGCGCTCATTGTTCGCACTTGCCGTCTTCTACGGCGGCATGGTCTGCATCGCCGGCGTGCTCGGGAACAAGCAGGTGGCGCTGGGGCCGCTCGCCGTCGAAGCCGGTATCTTTGCTTTTCTACTCCTCGTCGTGGTGTCGTCGGCGGTGGCCGAGCTTCACGGTGCCGCAACCGCCAACCGGCTGGTGCGGTTCGGCTTCGTGCCGCTGATCGGGTCGATCCTGCTGTCGGTGGTGGTGCTCGCGCTACCCGCGTCGCCCGACATGGATCCGGCACGGATCGGCGCGTTCGAGACGATCGTGGGTGGAACGCCGCGGATCTGGGCAGGCGGCATCGTCGCTTATGGCGTGTCGATGACGCTTAACGTGCTGATCTTTGCGCGATTGCGCGGCTCGGACGGTCGGCTCTTGTGGTTGCGCGGCGCGATCGCCAGCGCGCTCAGCCAGGCGGTCGACACTTTGATCTTCGTCACCATCGCCTTTTACGGCGTGTTTCCGATCGGCGAACTGATGCTGGGTCAGATGATCGCGAAAGTCGTCCTGTCGGTGTTGGCGGTGCCATTGCTCATCACCGCCTGCGTCGCGCTGGGGCGCAGACTCGATGCCGGGGACGCACAAGCGTGAGCAGGCACGATCCCGATCAGTCGTTGCTGACCAAGGCCGAGACGCTCGTCGAGGCGCTTCCCTATCTCCAGCGCTATGCCGGACAGACCTTCGTCGTGAAATACGGCGGGCATGCGATGGGCGACCCGGCGGCGGCGGAGGATTTCGCCGAGGACATCGTGCTGCTAAAGGCGTGCGGCATCAATCCGGTCGTCGTCCACGGCGGCGGGCCACAGATCGGCGCGATGCTGAAGAAGCTGGGCGTCACTTCCGAATTCGTCGGCGGCTTGCGCGTCACGTCGAAGGAAACCGCCGACATCGCCGAAATGGTGCTCGGCG
>JAYTAR010000021.1:0-2244 GCA_043737455.1 Sphingomonadales bacterium
GGGGCTCCGTCGAGCGAAGCGAGACCCCTGCAGCGTCGCCGCACGTCTCGCTGCGCTCGACGGAGCCCCTCGCTTCGCTCGGAAAAGGGCTAAGTTCGCAGCGCCAGCGCGCCTTCCGCTTGCGCGACCAGTTCGGCGAGGATCGCGGCGATCGGCTCCTCTTTCGTCACCATGCCCACCGACTGACCGGCCATCAGCGACCCATGCTCGACATCGCCATCGATGACAGCTCGGCGAAGCGCGCCCGCCCAATAATGTTCGATCTGCAATTGCGCCTCGGCCATCGCGAGCGAACCGGTGTCGAGCGCGCCCGCAACCTCGCGCTGCTTATCGGTGAACAGGTCGGACCCCGCGTTTTTCAGCGCGCGCACCGGAATGACCGGCAGCCGCGCGTCGAGCTGGACGCTCGCGACTGCATCGCGCGCCGAGGCACGAAAGAACGCGCGCTTGAAATTGGGGTGCGCGATCGACTCGGTAGCACAAGCGAAACGCGTGCCGAGTTGGACCCCCGCCGCCCCCATTTCCAGATACGCCGCGATCGCCTCGCCGCGCCCGATCCCGCCCGCGACGAAAACCGGGACTTGGGCCGCCACCTCGGGAAGGATTTCTTGCGCCAGCACGCTGGTCGACACCGGGCCGATGTGCCCGCCCGCCTCGGCACCCTCGATCACCAGCGCGTCGACGCCCGAGCGAATGAGCTTCTTCGCCAGCCCCAAAGTGGGGGCAAAGCAGATGACCTTGGCGCCGCTCGCCTTGATCGCATCGACGCTGCCCGTCGGCGGCAGCCCGCCCGCCAGCACGACATGGCCGACGCGGTGCGCGGCGCAGACCGCGATCAATTCGGTCAGCTGCGGGTGCATCGTGATCAGATTGACACCGAACGGTCGATCGGTCCGTGCGGCGGTCGCCGTGATTTCGGTATCGAGCAGCGCGGGCGTCATCGCGCCGCATGCGATCAGCCCGAACCCGCCCGCATTCGACATCGCCGCGACCAGGTTACGCTCGCTGACCCACGACATCGCGCCGCACAGGATCGCGGTCTCGGAACCAAGGAAAGCGCTGCCGCGCTGCATCAGCTTGGCGAGGCGGGGGGCAGTGGGAAGCGTCATCGCCGCGCCTTGGCGGTGAAAGGGGAAGCGCGCAAGCGGCGGTGCTAAGCCGCGGCCGTACCGCCCACCGTCAGCCGATCGATCAGCAACGTCGGCTGTCCGACGCCCGCCGGTACGCTCTGGCCACCCTTGCCGCAGATGCCGACGCCTTCGTCGAGCGCGAAGTCGTTGCCGATGCCGCTGACGCGCGTCAGCACGCTGGGGCCGTCGCCGATCAGCGTCGCGCCCTTGATCGCGTCGCCGATGCGACCGTTTTCGATCCGGTACGCCTCGGTGCAGCTGAACACGAATTTACCGCTGACGATGTCGACCTGCCCGCCGCCGAAGCTCTTGGCGAAGATGCCGCTTTTCACGCGTGACAGCAGTTCGGCTGGGTCGTCAGTGCCGTTTTTCATGAACGTGTTCGTCATGCGCGGCATCGGCGCATGGGCATAGCTTTCGCGCCGTCCGTTGCCCGTGGGCGCGACACCCATCAGCCGCGCGTTGAGCCGGTCCTGCATATAGCCTTTCAGGATACCGTCCTCGATCAGCACCGTCTCACCGGTCGGCGTGCCCTCGTCGTCGATGCTGAGCGATCCGCGCCGGTCGGGGATCGCGCCATCGTCGACGACCGTCACGCCCGGCGCAGCGACGCGCTCGCCCAGGCGACCCGAGAACGCCGAAGTGCCCTTGCGGTTGAAGTCGCCCTCGAGCCCGTGACCGATCGCCTCGTGCAGCAGGATGCCCGGCCAGCCCGGGCCGAGCAGCACCATCGTCTCGCCCGCGGGCGCCGCGACCGATCCCAGATTCACGATCGCCTGCGCCAGCGCTTCGTCGATCGCGCGGTTCCACAGCGCCTCGTCGAACAGCCGGTCGTAGAGGTAGCGCCCGCCGACGCCGAAATTGCCCGATTCGCGGCGGTCGCCTTCGCGCGCAACGATGCCGACGTTCAACCGCACGAGCGGGCGGATGTCGGTCGCGACGAAGCCGTCGGCGCGGACGATCTCGATGAGGTTCCACGTACCCGACAGCGACACGGTGACTTGATCGACGCGGGGATCGCGCGCGCGCGCGGCGGCATCGATGCGCTGGCACAGCGCGACTTTGGCGGCGAACGGCACCTGCCCCAGCGGATCGGCATCGGTGTAGAGGTGGC
>JAYTAR010000022.1:0-2236 GCA_043737455.1 Sphingomonadales bacterium
CTCGAAAAAGTGCTTGTCGACGAGCTGCTCGGCTTGGGACCACTCGAGGAACTGCTCAACGACCCTACGATCACCGACATCATGGTCAACGGTCCCGACCAGACCTATGTCGAGCGCAAGGGCAAGCTCATCATCGCGCCGATCCAGTTCCGTGACGAGGAACATCTGTTCCAGATCGCGCAGCGCATCTGCAATTCGGTCGGTCGGCGTGTCGACCAGACCACGCCGCTCGCCGACGCGCGATTGAAGGACGGCAGTCGCGTCAACGTGATCGTGCCGCCGCTATCGCTACGCGGCACCGCGATCTCGATCCGCAAATTCTCCGCCAAGCCGATCACGCTCGACATCATGGCCAAGGGTGGCTCAATGTCGGAAAAGATGGCGACCGCGCTCAAGATCGCGGGCGCGTGCCGCTTCAACATCGTCATTTCGGGCGGTACCGGCTCGGGCAAGACGACGATGCTGAATGCGCTGTCGAAAATGATCGACCCGGGCGAGCGGGTGTTGACGATCGAGGATGCGGCCGAATTGCGGCTGCAGCAGCCGCACTGGCTGCCGCTCGAGACGCGCCCCGCCAACCTCGAGGGTCAGGGGGAAATCTCGATCCGCGACCTGGTCAAGAACGCGCTGCGCATGCGTCCCGACCGCATCATCCTGGGCGAAATCCGCGGACAGGAATGTTTCGATCTGCTCGCCGCGATGAATACCGGTCACGACGGTTCGATGTGCACGCTCCACTCCAACTCCCCGCGCGAAGCACTGGGGCGCATGGAGAATATGGTCATGATGGGCGACATCAAAATGCCCAAGGAAGCGATCAGTCGCCAGATCGCCGATTCGGTCGATCTCATCATTCAGGTGAAGCGCCTGCGCGACGGTTCGCGCCGCGTGACCGACATCACCGAAGTGATCGGGATGGAAGGACCAGTGATCGTGACGCAGCAATTGTTCAAGTTCGAATATCTCGACGAAAGCGCCGACGGCAAGATCATCGGCGAGTATCGCGGGATGGGCCTGCGCCCCTACACGCTGGAAAAAGCGAAACAATACGGCTTCGACCAGCCCTACCTCGAAGCGTGTCTATAGGGCTGGTTTCCCGGGCGGCGATGTAGCATAACACGGCTTCCCTGGAGAGGAGCCTTCCCGTGCGTCTGACCCCCATCATTGCCATCGTCGCCGTCGCCGCATCGTCGACCGCCATTGCCACGTCGCACAAGGAAATGGGCAAGCCGTCGGCGGCGCTCGCCGCAGCCGTCGCCGCGTCGACGCGCACGCCCGCCAACGTTGCGCGCGATACGTATCGCGCACCCGCCGCGACGCTTGCCTTTTTCGGGATCAAGCCGACCGACACCGTCGTCGAAATCTGGCCCGGCGGCGGCTGGTACACCGAGATCCTGACGCCGTATCTCAGCGCCAAGGGCAAGTTGATCGTCGCGCCGCCGCCCGGTCGCCCGACCGACGGTATCACCACGAAGCTGGCGAGCAACGCCGCTTATGCCAAGGTTCAGAAGGCGGGCTTTCCAGCGATGCTCGGCGGTCCGGCGGTCGCACCCGGCACGGCCGATGCGGTCGTCACTTTTCGCAATGTTCACAATTGGCGCATGGGCAGCTACAATCCGGCGAAGACCGATTATAGCGAGGCGGCGTTCAAGGAGCTGTTCTCGATGCTCAAACCCGGCGGCACGTTGGGGATCGAAGACCATCGCCTGCCCGAAAGCGCCGACACCGCGCGCGAAACGACGAGCGGCTATGTCAAGGTCTCGACGGTGCGCGCGATGGCCGAAAAGGCAGGGTTCCGCTTCGTCGGGGCAAGCGAGGTCAACGCGAACCCGCGCGACACCAAGGATTATCCCAAGGGAGTCTGGACGTTGCCGCCCGTGTTCGCCGAGAAGGACGTCGACCGCGCCAAATATGTCGCGATTGGCGAAAGCGATCGCATGACACTGAAGTTCATGAAGCCGATGGCGGCGCGCTAAGGGGGCAGCCTGTCTCGAGGGGCAGACCACTCATTCAGCTGCGACGAAGGTCGGTTGCGTATTTCGGTCCGCCAGCCGCATGATCGCGGCGGCAAGGTCGGCTTGCCGGAATGGCTTGGACAAGACATCCAGCTCGCGTGCATCCTCGGGACGTAGGTTGGAATAGCCGGTGATCAGCAGCACTGGCAGGTGCGCCAATTGCTTGCGCGCCTCACGCGCAAGCGTCGCGCCGTTCATGCCCGGCATGATGAAGTCGGTGA
>JAYTAR010000023.1:0-5652 GCA_043737455.1 Sphingomonadales bacterium
GTTGACCGTGCGCAATCGTGGCGGACACTCGTCGAAGCCGCGCAAGGACAATGCGGTTTACCAGCTGGCGGGCGCATTGAAGCGGCTTGAGGCCTATCGGTTCGAGCCGGTGCTGACCGAGACGACGCGTGCGTATTTCGATGCGCGGCAAAAGGGCGAGGCTGGCCCGCTCGGCAACGCCATGCGCGCGTGGTTGAAGAACCCGGCCGATGGTGCGGCTGCCGACATCATCGAGGGCGACGAGAAAGAGGTGGCGCTGACGCGGACGCGGTGCGTTCCCACGCGCCTGTTCGCCGGGCACGCCGACAACGCATTGCCACAACTTGCAACCGCGATGGTCAATTGCCGCATCATGCCCGGCGTCGATCCGAACGCGATCAAGGCTGAGCTCGAGCGCATCGCCGCCGATCCCGGCATCGTCGTGACGCGCAATGATGATTATGTCGCGTCGCTCGCCTCGCCGTTGCGTCCTGACGTGATGGCGGCCTTTACCAAATCGGTGCGCGCCCAGCACCCGGGCATGCCGATTTTCCCCGAGATGTCGACCGGTGCTTCTGACGCGCGCCCGTTCCGCGTCGCTGGCATACCGATTTACGGCACCAACGGTGCTTGGGTGCGGGTGCCAACCGATTTGCGTGCGCATGGCAAGGACGAGCGGCTGCCGGTCAAGGCGCTCGACGATACCGTGCGGCATTGGAAGTCGATGCTGCAGGAACTCGCGAGTAAATAAGAACGCTTCGCATTTGCAAACATCGCGGTTGCCCTCAGCCGGGGTGAAGCTTAAGCGCACGCGCAGTTCGGGCTGAACAACACGCAAAGGAATGCGCGGCATGGCACGCAAGAAGATCGCGCTGATCGGCGCCGGTAACATCGGCGGGACGCTCGCGCATCTCGCGGCGCTCAAGGGGCTCGGCGACATCGTGCTGTTCGACGTGGTCGATGGCGTGCCGCAGGGCAAGGCGCTCGACCTGTCGCAGTGCGCACCCGTCGACGGCTTCGACGCCACGATCATCGGCTCTAACAACTATGCGGATATCGCGGGCGCGGACGTTATCATCGTCACCGCCGGCGTTGCGCGCAAGCCGGGGATGAGCCGGGACGATCTGCTCGGCATCAATCTGAAGGTCATGAAGGCGGTTGGCGAGGGCATCAAGGCCAACGCCCCCGATGCGTTCGTGATCTGCATCACCAATCCGCTCGATGCGATGGTGTGGGCGTTGCGCGAGTTCTCGGGGCTGCCGCACCACATGGTCGTCGGCATGGCAGGCGTGCTCGACAGCGCGCGCTTCAGCCATTTTCTTGCCGACGAATTCAAGGTCAGCGTCAAGGATGTGACCAGCTTCGTGCTAGGCGGACACGGCGACACGATGGTGCCGGTGATCGAATATTCGACCGTATCGGGCATCCCTATTCCCGACCTAATCGCGATGGGCATGTCGAACAAGGAGCGCATTGACGCGATCGTCAAGCGGACGCGCGGCGGCGGCGGTGAAATCGTCGCGCTGTTGGGCACGGGTTCAGCATACTATGCGCCGGCGACGAGCGGCATTGCAATGGCTGAGGCCTATCTCTACGACCAGAAGCGTGTTTTGCCCGCGGCTGCGTATCTAACCGGGCAATACGGTATCGACGGCCTGTACGTTGGCGTGCCGGTCATGATCGGGGCTGGCGGCGTCGAACGCATCGTCGAGATCAAGCTTGGCGACGAGGCGAAAGCAAACCTTACAGTGTCGGTCGATGCGGTCAAAGAATTGCTGGGAGTTTGCAAGGGCGTCGAGCCTAGCTTGGCGTGATTCTACCCTTTGTCTTGATTCCCTGTGCCCTCGCAAACGCGGCAATCCCTCATGCTGCAGAGAGCGGAAGTCCCGAAATTGCTGCGCTTTCCAAGCTATTTGTAGATGGGTGTTTGAACGGAAAGCTACTGCTTCCGGCTGGCTCTAGGCCAACGAAGCGAGGCGAGGGGGATACGTTATCAAAAGGGGAACGAGTCATTGCGAGCTACAGATTGGCAACGCCAGTCTGGAGCGTACTGAGTGTAGGCGAGTATGATCCACCAAATGATAAGGGTTGGACGCGGGTGTGCCAGATACGGGCATCAATCTTTGATCTGCGCACCGCGTGGCGCATTGTTTCGTCGGCAGTTCTCGGCGGCAATGGCGCTAAATACATCCCCAACAGCACCAGCCTAAAAATCGATAATCCCGTAGACGGTTATGAAGTATCCGTAACTCAGCAGTTTTTGTTCATATGCTTCTATGATGCGAAAACAACGCGCAAGCGCATCGCTTTAAACAGAACCGACAAACCCGTTACTCGCGCAATTAACTGGGACCGATAAATGAGCATCCTCGTCGATAAGAATACCCGCGTTATCACGCAGGGCATGACCGGCGAAACCGGCACGTTCCACACGCAGCAGGCGCTCGATTACGGCACGCAGATGGTCGGCGGGGTGACGCCGGGGAAGGGCGGGACGACGCATATCGGCTTGCCGGTATTCGACACGGTCGCTGAAGCTGTCGCGAAGACCGGCGCGACGGCGAGCGTCGTTTACGTCCCTCCGCCGTTCGCCGCAGACTCAATCCTTGAGGCGATCGACGCGCAGGTGCCGCTGATCGTGTGCATCACCGAAGGCATTCCGGTGCTCGACATGGTCAAGGTCAAGCGCGCATTGTCGGGGAGCAAGTCGCGGCTGATCGGGCCCAATTGTCCTGGCGTGCTGACGCCGGGCGAGTGCAAGATCGGCATCATGCCGGGCAGCATCTTTTCGAAGGGCTCGGTTGGCGTCGTATCGCGGTCGGGCACGCTGACCTATGAGGCGGTGTTCCAGACGACCGCTGAGGGCCTGGGGCAAACGACCGCGGTCGGTATCGGCGGCGATCCAGTCAACGGCACCAACTTCATCGACGTGCTCGAACTGTTTCTCGCCGACGACGCGACGACGTCGATGATCATGATCGGCGAGATCGGCGGCGATGCGGAGGAAATGGCGGCGCAGTTCCTGATCGACGAGGCCAAGCGCGGGCGCCGCAAGCCGATGGTCGGCTTCATCGCCGGGCTGACCGCGCCGCCGGGCCGCCGCATGGGCCATGCCGGCGCGATCGTCAGCGGTGGAAAAGGCGGCGCCGAGGACAAGATTGCGGCAATGGAAGCAGCGGCTATCCGCGTGTCGCCGTCGCCCTCGGAACTCGGGACGACGTTGAAGGCGTTGTTGAACGCATGACCGTCACCCCGGCGGAGGCCGGGGCCCAGCCGCTTCTCAACCGGGGGACGGCCGAGGTTATAGTACCGGTTAGGCCCCGGCCTTCGCCGGGGTGACGAGGTAGACTTATGGCTCTCGACGACCCGACTGAAACCGAAACCGGCCCCAGCTGGGCGCGCGCGCATTGGCCTGTTCTCGACGCCGATGATCTGACGGTCGCGCTCGATCCGACGCAGATGACGCCGGTGATCATGGCTGCGGTCAAGAAAGCGGCGGCGAAAGCGGGAGAAACGCTTGCCGAGGCCGACATTGCGCGCGCCGCGTCGGACGCGATCAAGGCCATGCTCATCATCCGGACCTATCGGGTGCGCGGGCACCTCGCCGCCAATCTCGACCCGCTCGGCCTTTCGAAACGCGAACTGCCCGCCGATCTGGACCCCGCCTTTTTCGATGTCGACGACATGGCGCGCACGGTCTGGCTAAACGGCGCGCTCGGCCTCGACCGTGCGTCTTTTGGAGAGATCATCGATATTCTGAAGGCCAATTACTGCGGGAACGTTGGCCTGGAATATATGCATATCGGCGACGTCGAGGAGCGCCGCTTCCTTCAAGAGCGCATGGAAGGTCGCGATAAGGCGATCAGTTTCAGCGATGAGGGTAAAAAGGCGATCCTTGCCAAGGTAATCGAAGCCGAACATTGGGAGAAATTCCTCGGCAAGAAGTACGTCGGAACGAAGCGGTTCGGTCTCGACGGCGGCGAGGCGATGATTCCAGCGATGGAAGCGGTCATCAAATACGGTGGTCAGCTTGGTGTTCGCGAAATCGTCTACGGCATGGCACACCGCGGCCGGCTGAACATGCTCGCCAACGTCATGGCCAAACCTTACCGCGTCATCTTTCACGAATTCTCGGGCGGAAGCGCCAGCCCCGAGGATGTCGGCGGATCGGGCGACGTGAAGTATCACCTCGGCACCTCGACCGACCGCGAGTTCGACGGGATCAAGGTGCACATGAGCCTCGTTCCCAATCCCTCGCACCTCGAGGCCGCCGACCCGGTCGTGCTGGGCAAGGCGCGCGCGATCCAGACCGACCGCAACGATCTGGCCGAGCATATCCAGGTGCTCCCGGTGCTCCTCCACGGTGATGCTGCGTTCGCCGGGCAGGGGATCGTCTGGGAATGCCTCGGCTTTTCGGGCGTGCGCGGTTACAACACCGGCGGCTGCATTCATTTCGTCATCAACAACCAGATCGGTTTCACGACCAGCCCGCAATTCGCGCGCTCGTCGCCTTACCCTTCGGACGTGGCGAAGGGGGTCCAGGCACCGATCTTCCACGTCAACGGCGACGATCCCGAGGCAGTCACCTTTGCATGCAAGATGGCAATCGAATTTCGCCAGCGCTTCCACCGCGATATCGTGATCGACATGTGGTGCTATCGGCGCTTCGGGCACAATGAGGGCGACGAGCCGAGCTTCACGCAGCCGTTGATGTACCGAAAGATCAAGACGCATCCCGGCGTCAGCGAGGTTTATGCCGCGCGACTGGTCGGGGAAGGCGTCATCGGCAAGGATTGGGCGGCGGCGCACGCTACGCAGTTCAACACCATGCTCGAGGGCGAGTTCTCTGCCGCGCCGGGGTACAAAGCCAACCAAGCCGACTGGTTCGGCGGCCGCTGGGCAGGGCTGCACAAGCCCACCGACGCGGAGGGTGCACGCCGCAATGTCGCGACCGGGATCGCGCGCAAATTATTCGACGGCCTCGGCAGAACGCTGACCAGCGTGCCCGACGGGCTGACAATTCACCCAACGCTTTCCCGCGTGCTCGACGCGAAGCGCGCGATGTTCGCGAGCGATACCGGCTTCGATTGGGCGACCGGTGAAGCGTTGGCGTTTGGGGCGCTCTTGTCCGAGGGCTATGGCGTTCGCCTGTCGGGGCAGGACTCGGGTCGCGGTACCTTCAGCCAGCGGCATGCGGTCTGGGTCGACCAAAACGACGAACGCAAATATGTGCCGCTCTCGACGCTGCCGCACGGCCGGGTCGAAATCCTTGATTCCACGCTCAGCGAATTCGGCGTGCTTGGCTTTGAGTACGGGTACGCAGGTGCCGATCCCAAGACATTGGTGTTGTGGGAAGCTCAGTTCGGCGATTTTGCGAACGGTGCGCAGGTGATGATCGACCAGTTCATCGCCGCAGGCGAGGCGAAGTGGTTGCGCGCGAACGGCCTGGTGATGCTGCTTCCGCACGGGTACGAAGGGCAGGGGCCCGAACATTCATCGGCGCGGCTTGAGCGCTACCTCCAGCTTTGCGCCGAGGATAATATCCAGGTCGCGAACATCACGACCCCGGCAAATTATTTCCACGCACTGCGACGGCAACTGCACCGCGGATTTAGGAAACCGCTCGTCATCATGACGCCGAAGTCGTTGCTGCGGCACAAGCGAGCGGTGTCG
>JAYTAR010000024.1:0-5650 GCA_043737455.1 Sphingomonadales bacterium
GTGGTGCAGGTAACCGTCGATCGCGATCTGACCAGCGCGCCGACGTCGCCGGTGTTCGAGGCGGTGACGCTGAAGGGCGACCGCGTGCTCGCCATCACTTATTCCAAAGCCCGCGCGAACGCTGGCGACGTGCTCGCCGCGGTCGGTGCCGCCGGGCTCGGCATCGTCGACGTCTCGACGCGCGAGGCAGATTTGGAGCATGTGTTCCTGGCGCTGACGCGAAACTCTTCTTCCAGTGCTTGACGGTTTTCCGCGCGACAGCAACCGTGCGCGCCAGTTGCGTAGAATGGCGACGCCCGCCGAATGCAAATTATGGACGCACGTCAGCAATCGGCAGGTAGCGGGCGCAAAGTTTTCACGGCAGATACAGATCGGCCCCTATTACGGCGATCTGGTTTGTCGGGCCAAGCGACTGGTCGTCGAACTCGACGGCGCGGCACATGATCAGGCGGGCGAAGCCGATGCACGTCGCACGCGGTGGTTGGAAGACAATGGGTATCATATGATCCGTTTCGTCAATGAACAGGTGTTCCTCGATATCGAGGGCGTTGTGCAGGCTATCGAGACGGTTTTGGTGAACCTGCCCACCCCGGCTCGCGACGCGAGCCACCCCTCCCGCAAGCGGGAGGGGTGTTGATGGAAGGCGCTTCACTCCCCTCCCGCTTGCGGGAGGGGTGGCCGCAGGCCGGGGTGGGCACGCCGCACGACGTCCTCGTCATCGGCTCGGGCGCGGCGGGCCTCACTGCGGCTGTCACACTCGCCGCCGCGGGCAAGCGCGTTGCCGTCATCGCCAAGGGCGGGCTGTCCGAAGGGTCGACCGCCTGGGCGCAGGGCGGGATCGCGGCGGTCATGGAGGCGGGCGACACGTTCGACAGCCATATCGAGGATACGATGGTCGCCGGCGCGGGGCTGAACAACCGCGCGACCGTCGAGCGCGTGGTCGAGGGCGCGCCTGCCGCGATCGCGCGCCTGATCGAACTCGGTGTGCCGTTCAACATGGACGGAAACGCGCTCCACCTGACGCGTGAGGGCGGGCACAGCGCACGCCGCATCGTCCATGTCGACGACGCGACCGGCTGGGCGGTGCAGGTAGCGCTCGAAAAGGCGGCGGCGGCAAACCCCAACATCACGCTCATCCCGCACATGGTCGCGATCGACCTGATCACGCAGCGCCATGTCGCCGGTGCGGGGGACGCCCATGTCTGGGGCGTCTATGCCTTTGATCGCACGAACAAGCGTGTCGCCACGCTGACCGCGCCCGCGACGATCCTGGCGACAGGCGGCGCGGGGCGCTGCTATCTGTTCTCGACCGCGCCGCGCGGGTCGACCGGCGACGGTATCGCGATGGCGTGGCGGGCGGGCGCGCGCGTCGCGAACATGGAATTCATGCAGTTCCACCCGACCTGCCTGTACAATCTCGACGTCAAGAACTTCCTGATTACCGAGGCGGTGCGCGGCGAGGGTGGGCAGCTGCTGCTGCCACCCGGAGTCGAAGGAGGCGGCGAGCGCTTCATGCCGCGTTTCGATCCGCGCGCCGAACTCGCCCCGCGCGACATCGTCGCGCGCGCGATCGACCATGAGATCAAGCGGCTGGGCCTCGACTATGTCCATCTCGACATCAGCCACCGCGACCCCGCGTTCGTGCGCGGGCATTTCCCCAACATCCACGAAAAACTGCTCGGCCTGGGTATCGACATCACGCGCGAGCCGATTCCCGTCGTCCCTGCGCAGCATTACACCTGTGGCGGAGTGAAGATCGACCTCGACGCGCGGACCGACCTGCCCGGGCTCTATGCCGCAGGCGAAGTCAGCGAGAGCGGGCTGCACGGCGCGAACCGGCTGGCGTCGAATTCATTGCTCGAATGCTTCGTGTTCGGCGAGGCGGCGGCGCGGCACATTCTCGCGAACCCGGGCGACGCGCCGCCCCCGGTCGCAGCATGGGACGAAAGCCGCGTCACCGATTCGGACGAGGAAGTCGTGGTCCAGCATAATTGGCGCGAGATCCGCCGCTTCATGTGGGATTATGTGGGCATTGTCCGGACAACCAAGCGCCTCGAACGCGCGGGTCACCGCATCGCGCTGTTACGTCAGGAAGTCGCCGATTATTACGGCAATTTCCGCGTGACGCCCGACCTGATCGAGTTGCGCAACCTCGTCGAGGTCGCCGATCTGATCGTGCGTTCGGCGCTGTCGCGTCACGAGAGCCGTGGACTGCATTATACGACCGACTGGCCCGCGCTGCTGCCCGAGGCGCGCGATACAATTCTAACGCCCTGAAGCTCTTCCCCCTCCCGTTCTTGCGGGAGGGGTCAGGGGTGGGCGCGAGCGCAGCGAGCCTCTTCTTTAACCGCTCCAGCCCCTCCCGCGCCAGCGGAAGGGGCGTAAGACTGCTCAGAAGCCAACGTTGAGCGACACCGACACCGACCGCGGCGATCCCGCCGCAAAGGTCGGGTTCGCGCCGCCGGTATTCGTCAGTGCCGTCTGGCCGATATTCGTGATCGTTTGTCCGAAATTCGTCGGCGACACGGTCTGCGACGCGATCGAGCCAAGGTACTTCTTGTTGAACAGATTGTTCACATTGAGCTGCACGAACGTCCGCTCGAGCCCTACGTCGCGCAGCGAGACCCGCGCGTCGAGATCGAACACGCTGTAGCCGGGCAGGAGCACGTCGTTGACGTCGGTCGCGAAGCGCGGCGTCACGCGCTTAAATTGCAGCGAGAGCGAAGCGCCCTTGTAACGGCCGGTCGCGCGGAAGCCGTACTGCCACTCGGGTGTCTCAACGAGCTTCTTGTTGGCGGTCAGCGCGAGGATCGGCAGACCCGTCACCGTCGCGCCATTAACGCCCGCCGTGGTCGTACCGAGGCGGATATTATCCTTAAGCCGCGCATCGATATACGATCCCCAGCCACGGAACGAGAACCATTCGACTGGACGAACGTCGAGGCTCGCCTCAAGCCCCTTGATCTGAACGCGGCCGACGTTGCGGTCGATCGAGATGTTCTGGTCGGGGTCGAAGGCCGAGACGATGCGGTTGGCGAACTTATTGTAAAAGCCGCCGAACGACGCCTGGATCCGCGCCGAGCTGTAGCGAACGCCGACGTCGAAATTGTCGGTCGTCTCCGACGCGACGTTGATCGCGGGCTGGCGATACAAATTGTCGGTACGCGGCGCCGACAGCCCCTTGGCATAACCCGCAAACAGCTGGATTTGCGGCGTGATGCGATAGGTCACACCGACGTTTGGCAGGAAGTCCTTGTAGCGATAATTGCGTCCGAACGGCGCGTAATAAGCGATCGCACCCGTCGTCGGAATCGGATCATTTTGTCCGATTATGCGCAGCGTGCTGGCCGGTTGCGACGAGCAATAGGCATTGCCATTCGACGCCTGGGTGTAGCAAAACTGGTTCAGGTTACGAAAGAAGAACGGCACACGCGCACCGAGCGTGACTTCGAGCGCTTCGTCGAAGAATTTGCCGATGTAGACGCCCGATATCTGGTGAAGCGCCGCGATCGAGAAGCGATCACGGAAACGGATCGGCGTGCCGTCCGCAGCGAGCACTGCGGGCGTGCCGCCACGCCCGCCGAACACGTTCGACGTATCGCCGAACTGGTTCAGGAAGCTGCCGACGCCGGTTTGGCGATGACGGCCGGAGTCACGCGCATAGGCCAGGCGGAACGACTGCCCTTCCGCAAAGTCCCAGCGCAGCGACGTCAAAAAAGTGAAGCGGTTGGTGTTCGTCAGCGATGGCGAATAATAAGCGACCCGATCGGCGACGAAGTTGCTTTGCGTCGCATTGGCGGCCGCAGGCGTGAACACGCCGCCGACCAGCGTGCCGAAATTGCCGATGCTGCCATCGCCGTTCAGGTCGACGCCTACCGTCGGGTTGGCGTTCGCGCCGGCCGCGTTCAACGCGAACCGGCTACCCTGCAGCTGTGCCGAATTCTCGAACTGCGTCGAAAAGAGCGTACCGCCGGTTGCCAGCGTATATTGATAACCCGCATCGACCGTCAGCACGAGCTGCGGCGTGATCGAGAACTTCGAGTTGAAGCGCACGTTGCCGGTGTTCGACGGATTGAGGCGCAGCCCGGCGTAATTGGTGCAGCTGTTGTCGAGCGCGAACGGCGTACCGGCAGGGTTGTTCGGCGTGCCTGTCGTGGGCTGGGCCACGTTCAACTCGTCCTCGGGCCGCGCGGCGCTTGCGAGCGGACGATCGCAACGATCGTTATTGTCGAAGTCAAAGCGACCATTGTCGGCAAGGTCAATATTCGCCTGTGCCAAGGTCAGGTTGGTGCGATAGGCGAAGTTGCGATTGCGGTTATAGTGCCCAGCGAGCGCGATGAAGTCGTTGCCGTTGAATTTGTAATAGAGCTTGGCGTTGTACTGCTGCTTGTTAATGTCGCCGACGCCCTTCCACTTCTCGTTGAACGCGCGCGACGCCGAAACGAAGCCGCGGATACCGGTGCCAAAGATATCGCCGGTCTGGATCAGTGCCAGCACGCGGTGGAACTTGCGATAGCTCTGCGTGCCGCCATAGGTACCGACGACCGTTGCGCCGAATTCCTCGCTTGGCGTCAGCGAGCGATAATTGATTGTACCACCCGACGAGGCCGCGGTCGGCGAGTCGACATCGGTCGTGCCCTGGTTGACGTTGACCTGCTCGATGATCTCGGGATCGAGCTGCTGGCCCGAGAAGATCGCATAATTGCCGGTGTCGTTGAGCGGCAGACCGTCGAACGTCAGCGAGATGCGGTTGCCGTCGAAGCCGCGGATGCGGACGTTGCCGCCCGAAGATCCGAACGGGTCGTTGTTGGTAAAGTTCACCGACGGAACGACGTTGATCGACTGGAGTACCGACTGGCCCGGTCCTTGCGTCGACAGGAATTCGTTGGTCAGCACGGTGCGCGCCTTGGGCGAATCGGGTAGTTGCACACCCTCGACGCCTTTGGGCCCCCGCGATCCGGTAACGATGATCTCTTCGGCGGCGATCGTGCCCGACGATTGCGCGAACGATGCGCCCGGGATGATCAGCGCGGCAAAGGCGACGCCCGCGAACAGCTGCTTCTTCATCGTGACTTATCCCTAGCGCGCGCCCGCAGGCGTCGGTTGCGGCACCGCGGTGCCGTTTGAAACTGCCGTGGCGCGCTTATGTTGCGCGCGCGTTACAGCGCCAAGTGCCAATGGGGACGAGCGGCGATTCGTTTATTGTGCGTTGCACAAAAGTCACAATCCATGGCGCGGATCAGCGTGCGCGGACATTCAGGACGTGTGCGCTCGCGAGCACGCAAACGCCGGTCACGGTCAACACAACTTCGGCCCAGCCATGCGGCACCATCAATCCCAATGTCATCAGCGACAGTCCGCCGATGCCGACTGCCGCCGGCCATCGCGCGCGGTGCGCGGCATAGCCCTGCCCCAGTGCGATTGCGCCGATCATGACTGCTGCCGCCAGGCCAAACTCATGGATGTGCGGGTCGGCGAAGAACGCGCCGCCGATCGACAAGGCCGACACCAGGACGACGCTGGCGACGCAGTGCAACACGCACAGCCCCGACAGGCCGACGGCGACGCGATCGAGCAAGGGGAAGCCGGTCTTAGTCATCGCCGCACGCCTGCCACAGGTTGGCCAACGTTACAACATATCATTGCGCGC
>JAYTAR010000025.1:0-2225 GCA_043737455.1 Sphingomonadales bacterium
TGGCCGGATTCCTGATGCGCCAGCGGCACGGACGGCCGCACGTCACGCTCAAGCTCGCGCTGTCGCTCGACGGTGCAGCGGCGATGGTCGATGGCCGCAGCCGCTGGATCACCGGCCCGGCCGCGCGGGCGCATGCCCATCTCGAGCGCGCGCGCGCCGATGCCATCCTCGTCGGGCGTGGGACGTTTGAGATCGACGCGCCACAGCTCGACGTCCGGCTGCCGGGGCTTGCCGATCGCTCGCCTCAGCGCGTGCTGTTGTCGCGCGGGGCCGACGCGCCCGCGGGCTGGTCGGTGCTGCGCACGCTGCACGATCTGGCGACGCTGCCCGCCGACTGGCTGCTCGTCGAAGGGGGTATGGCGACCGCGGCCGCCTTCCTGGCCGCCGGTCTTGTCGATCGTCTGCTCATCTACCGGGCGCCGATCGTGATCGGTGGCGGGCGCACGCTGGGTGACATCGGCCTTGGCGACCTTGCAGCTGCGCATGGCCGCTGGCAGCATCACGACCGCCGCGCGCTTGGCAGCGACATGCTCGACGTTTACGAGCGCGTGAGGAGTTAGCACGTATGTTCACCGGCATCGTCACCGACATCGGCATTGTCCGCCGCGTCACCTTTCGCAGCATCGCGGGCACCGACACGCGGCTAACGATCGGCTGCGGCTATGACATGGCCGGGGTCGCGATCGGTGCGTCGATCGCCTGTTCTGGCGTGTGCCTGACCGTCGTCGACAAGGGCAGCGACTGGTTCGCGGTCGACGTTTCGGACGAGACACTGTCGAAAACCTCGCCTGCGATCTGGCTGGAAAATGCGCGGCTTAACCTCGAACGCGCGCTGCGCGTTGGCGATGAATTGGGCGGCCATATCGTCACCGGGCACGTCGATGCCGTCGGGCGCGTCGTGCATGCTCTCGCGCAAGGGGGATCGACCTGCATCACGATCATTGTTCCCCCCGCACTCGCGCCGTTCGTCGCAGCGAAGGGTTCGATTACGATCGATGGCGTTTCGCTGACGGTCAACAGCGTCGAGGACATGGCCGATTGCTCTGCGACGTTTGGAGTGAACATCATCCCGCACACCGCCGCTGTGACGACGTTGGGCGCGCTCGCCGCCGACGATCTGGTCAATCTCGAAATCGACGTGCTTGCTCGCTACCTCGGTCGCATGAAGCAGGTACTCGAACATCGAAATGTGTAAACAGGCTTGACGATCACATCGCAATGTGATGTGTTTAGTTTATGTCCAGTCTTCTCATCGAGCGTCTTCGCTCTCACGTCGCCGACGGTCTCGTTTCGCGCTCGGGGCTCGCGCGTGCGGCGGGCCTTCATGCCAACACGTTACGCGATCTCGACGCGCATGACTGGAACCCGACCGCGGATACGCTGCGCAAGCTCGAAACCTACCTTGCCGCCAGCGACGCAGGGCCGGTGCTCGCGCCGATCGAGGACATCATCGACGAAGCACGCAATGGTCGCATGTTCATCCTCGTCGATGACGAGGACCGCGAAAACGAGGGTGATCTCATCATCCCGGCGCAGATGGCGACACCGCAGGCGATCAACTTCATGGCGACGCATGGGCGTGGCCTGATCTGCCTGGCGCTGACGAAGGAGCGCGTCGACGCGCTCGGGCTGCCGTTGATGAGCCGTTCGAACGGCACGCGTCATGAAACCGCGTTCACTGTATCGATCGAGGCCAAGGACGGCGTGACGACGGGTATCTCCGCCGCCGATCGCGCGCGGACGATTTCGGTCGCGATCGACGCGGGCAAGGGGCGCGACCAGATCGTCACGCCGGGTCACGTCTTTCCGCTCGTCGCGCGCGAGGGCGGCGTGCTCGTGCGCACCGGCCATACCGAAGCGGCGGTCGACGTCGCGCGGCTGGCCGGACTCAACCCGTCGGGCGTAATCTGCGAGATCATGGCCGAGGACGGCACCATGGCGCGGATGGACGCGCTGCTCGAGTTCGCGCGTGTGCATGCACTGAAAGTCGGCACGATCCGCGACCTGATCGCATACCGCCGCGCGCACGACCGCCTCGTCGAGAAGCGTGCCGAGATGGCGTTCGAAAGCCGCTGGGGCGGCACGTGGACGATGATGACGTTCTGGAACAAGGCGACGCACGAGGAAACCGTCGTGCTGCAGAAAGGCCGCGTCGATCCGGCGAGGCCGACGCTCGTGCGCATGCATACCATGTCGATGTTCGTCGACACTTTTGGCGAGCTGAG
>JAYTAR010000026.1:0-2217 GCA_043737455.1 Sphingomonadales bacterium
GCTGGCGGTGCAGGGTATCGCGAGCGTTCTCCCCGACCTGCCGGCCACAAGCGATTCGCCGGTCGCAACGATCGACGCCCGGCTCGAGGATTGGCGTGAGGCCGTCGCTTCACTGACCGCGGTGCTGCCGACGCCGGTGAGGACGGTGGCGGTCCGTGGCGGCTGCCTGCTCGACGCGACCGCCGAAGCGCGCTGGCGGCTGGCGCCGGTGTCGGGCGCGAGCGTGTTGCGCGACATGGTGCGCGCGACCGCGCTGTCCACCGGCGTCAAGGCCGCCGAGCTTGCCGCGACCGCGCGCGCGACGCCGACACGGCTTGCCGGGAACATGGTTCACCCCGAACTTTATGCGTCGCTCGAAGCAGCGGTCGTCGCCGGGGAAGCACAGGCTGCCGCGATCGCGGGCACACCGTGGCGACGTGCCGAACCAGGTGACGATTACGACTTCGTCGCCGCCATGGTCGCTGATATCGTCGATTGGTCAAAGACTTGCGCCGTACTCTGACCTTTTCATGCGAGGATTCGAACCTCATCGGCACGCTCGATGACGGTACCGCCACGGCAGGACTGTTGATCGTTTCGGGCGGCAACGAGGTTCGCAGCGGCGCGCATCGCGGCATGGCCGAACTTGCCGCCGTGATCTCGGCCGCCGGTTGGCCGGTGTTTCGTTTCGATCGGCGCGGGGTCGGCGACAGCGAAGGCACGAACGGCAGCTTCACGTCGAGCGCCCCCGACCTGGCCACCGCACTCGCCGCTTTTCGTGCTGCCTGCCCGCACCTTCATCGCATTATCGGCTTTGGCAATTGCGACGCGGCCAGCGCTCTCGTCCTCCACGACGTCGCGGTCGACACGCGCGTCCTTGCCAACCCGTGGATCATCGAGCCAACCGACGACCTGCCGCCTCCCGCCGCGATCCGTGATCGCTACGCCAAGCGGCTGCGCGATCCAAAGGCGTGGATTGCGCTGGTGTCAGGAAAGCTCGACCTGCGCGCGCTGCTGCGCGGGCTGAGCAAGCTTGCCGCGCGCGCGCCTGCCGTGCCCGATAGCCTTGCCGAGGGCGTCCGAGCTAAGCTGTCGGCTTCGCGCGTGCCAACCATGATCCTGCTCGCAAGCGGCGATGCGACCGCACTCGCGTTCGACGCCGAATGGCGCAAAGCGCCGATCGCGGGCATCGCGATCGAACGCATCGATTCGGCTTCGCACAGTTTTGCCAGTGACGCCGATTTCGCGGCGCTGGTGGCGACGCTTACCAGCTCGCTTCGGGGGTAAGCTCGACGGCGCCGTGGTCGGTCGCAACAGTCTCAGCACCCGTCTTCTGCGCGGCAGTCTCGGCATGCGCGGAATGCGCGAGGAAGCGTTCGGCGTCGAGCGCGGCCATGCAGCCGGTCCCCGCCGCGGTCACTGCCTGCCGATAGATCTTGTCCTGCACGTCGCCGCACGCGAACACGCCCGCAATGTTGGTCAATGTCGAGCCGGTCTCGACACGGATGTAGCCGTCGTCGTCGAGATCGAGATGGCCGCGAAACACCTCGGTCGCAGGGCTATGGCCGATCGCGACGAAGCCACCATCGGCGGTCACATGGCGCTCTTCGCCCGTCACCGTATCGACCAGATCGACGCCGACCAGCCCGACCGGATCGCCGCCGCCGACAAAACGCGCCACGCGCTGGTTCCACATCACCGTGATCTTGGCGTTGGCGAACAGCCGATCCTGAAGGATCTTTTCGGCGCGAAAGCTGTCGCGGCGGTGGATCAGCGTCACGTCGTCGCTATGGTTGGTCAGGTACAGCGCTTCCTCGACCGCGGTATTGCCGCCACCGATGACGACGACCTTCTTGCCGCGGTAAAAGAAACCGTCGCACGTCGCACACGCGCTCACGCCCTTGCCCTTCAACGCGTCTTCGCTGGCGAGCCCGAGCCAGCGCGCCGAAGCTCCGGTCGCGATGATCAGCGTGTCGCCTTCATAAACCGTCCCGTCGTCGCCGGTCAGCCGAAACGGACGGCGCGACAGGTCGACATCGACGATCATGTCCCAGACCATACGCGTGCCGACATGTTCGGCCTGCTTTTGCATCTGTTCCATCAGCCACGGGCCCTGGATCACATCGGCGAACCCGGGGTAGTTTTCGACGTCGGTGGTCGTCGTCAGCTGCCCGCCGGGCTGGATACCCTGCACGACGATGGGGTTCATCCCCGCACGCGCGGCATAGATTGCGGCCG
>JAYTAR010000027.1:0-5595 GCA_043737455.1 Sphingomonadales bacterium
TACTCGGGTGTTCGTCCACTGTACGACGACGGCGCGAGCGAAGCGAAGGCGGTAACGCGCGACTATGTGCTCGAACTTGATTCAAATGGCCCCGCGCTGCTGAGCGTCTTCGGGGGCAAGATCACCACCGCGCGGCATCTGGCGGAAGAAGCACTCGGCAAGCTGGGGCACCCATCGACCGTGACACGCGACGCGCGCTTTCCCGGCGCCCCGCCCGACTTCGATATTTTCCTGGCCGAAACACGAGCGCGTTGGCCATGGCTTGGCGAAGCGCGCTCGCTCCGCATGACGCGCGCCTATGGCACATTGCTTGCCGACATGATCGGCGAGGCGAACGGCAACGAAGCCATGGGCGAAGATTTTGGCGGCGGGCTGACTACGCGTGAAATCGACTGGATGATCGACCATGAATGGGCGCGAACTGCCGACGACGTCCTGTTTCGCAGAAGCAAGGTCGGACTGCACATCGACGATGGGGCAAAGGCCCGCGTCGCGGCGTATCTGAGGGAAAACAATGGGCAAGCAACTGCTGGCGATCGACCAAGGAACGACTTCGTCGCGGGCGATACGTTTCGATAGCGAATTGTCGATCCTTCAGATCGAACAGCGCGAGTTCGCTCAGCACTATCCGCGACCAGGCTGGGTCGAACATGATGCTGAGGAGATCTGGGCGACTACGGTTACGGTTGCGCGCGCCGCGATGAGCGACGAGGTCGCCGCGATTGGCATTACGAACCAGCGCGAAACGATCGTCATTTGGGATCGCGCCACCGGCACACCGATACATAATGCGATCGTTTGGCAGGACCGCCGCACCGCAGCGGCATGCGCCGCAATGCGCGCGGAAGGCGTAGAGCCGATGACGCAAGCCAAAACCGGGCTCATTCTCGACCCGTATTTTTCGGCGAGCAAGATCAAGTGGTTGCTCGACACGGTTCCAGGTGCTCGCCAACAGGCCGAGCGCGGCGCACTCGCCGCCGGGACGATCGACAGCTTTCTGCTCTGGCGGATGACCGGCGGGCGGGTGCATGCGACCGATTGGACCAATGCCGCGCGCACGATGCTTTACGACATTTATGAGCGAGCGTGGGATGCCGACTTGCTTCGACTCTTCGACATCCCACCTGCAATTCTCGCGCAAGTTTACCCCAACGTCGGCGACTTCGGCGAGACCGATGCGGCGCTGTTCGGGAGGGCGCTGCCGATCACCGGCATGGCGGGCGACCAGCACGCGGCGCTGATCGGGCAAGCGTGCTTCGAGCCGGGCATGGTCAAATCGACCTACGGGACTGGCTGTTTCATGCTGATGAACACCGGCGCGCCGATCGCGTCGACGCACCGGTTGCTCACCACCCCGGCATATGATGTCGGCGGCGAACGCGCTTATGCGCTCGAAGGGTCAATCTTTGTGGCAGGTGCCGCAATCAAGTGGCTGCGTGACAAGCTCAATCTCTTTAAATCGGCTGTGGAGGTCGAAGCGCTAGCCCGTCGCGGGCGCGACGATCATGGCGTTACGATTATCCCTGCATTCGTCGGGCTGGGTGCACCGCATTGGCGGCCCGACTTGCGCGGCAGCATTCACGGTCTCACGCTCGATACGACTGCGGCCGATCTCGTGCGTGCAACCCTCGAGACCATCGCTTTTCAGACGCTTGACCTGACCGATGCGATGCTCGCCGACGGCGCCCCACGCGCGGCGACGCTGCGGATCGACGGGGGGATGGCGCAAAACAATTGGTTTGCACAGCTGCTCGCCGACATCCTCGACAACACCGTCGAAGCGCCCCCTAGCCATGAGACCTCGGCACTGGGCGCTGCCATGCTGGCGGGCATCGGCTGTGGGATGTATTCCGACCTTAAAGACGTCACCAAATACTGGCGCTGCGAGCGACGTTTTGACGGCAATATGGCACCACCGAAACGTGATGCGACGCTGTCGCGCTGGCACGAGCTGTTGAACGCAACGTTGGCTAAGTCGTTGTAAAGGGGCAACGGGTGAGCTAGCCCCTCCCGAATGCGTCATTTATCCTGCTTTGCAGCCCTATCTTTGCTACTCTCAACCTCCGCTGTGGCTGAAACGCCGCGCGACCTATTGACCTCCGTTGCGTTCGGGAATTCGGACAAGGCAGGTGCGCTTGCGGTGATCGAGCGCGCCCAGGCCGCTGTTGCAAAGCTCGACAACCGTCGCGAAGCGCAGTTGATGAGTGCGATGGCGACTGGCTATCGCGCAAAACTAAACAATAGCCGGGGGGAAGCGGTTAACGCCCGCAAAGCCTTCGAAGCTGTCGCTGCGGCGAACCCGAATGATGCAGAGGCGCTGGCGGCACTTGGCAGCTGGCACGTCAGCGCCGTTACCGCACTTGGCAGCTTTGCCGCACGGCTTGCGCTTGGGGCACAGCGTGAACGAGGGCTGGCGGCGCTTGACCGTTCAATAGCGCTCGGTGGAAATCGAGCGCTATTCACGGGAAACGCTGCGCTCTTGCGAGTGAAGCTCGATGGTCCGACGCCCGAGGCGCGCAAGCTGGCAGTGCTTGCCGCCGCTGCGCCTGCTCCAACTGCAATCGACCGGCAGATGAAAGCCGCTTCGTTAAAGCTTCTTGCAGCATGGGATGGCACCGCGGCCGTGCGCACGCTTGCGAGCCGACTACTGCCGCTTGGTCGTTTCGAGAAACAGTAAAACTCAGGCGCGGTTGCGCTTAGTAAGTTCGCCCGATCAGAATGCGCTCCACGGCTGCGTTGCCGGTGAAGATACACTCGCCTGCCCCCGGGCCGACGATGTTGCGTATTGTCAATTTCAATCCCTTCAGACGCTTGATCACATCATCGAGCGCAGGCCCAGTAGGGCGCGACCAGACCGCCTGCGCCCATCCGATTACGTCGTCCTCACCACCGGTAAAAATTTCTTCGAGCTCGGTAAAGCTCGCAATTGAGCGCACGGCGACATCACGGCGCGTGCGCGCTTCCTCGAACAGCGAGGACTGGATCGCTTCGAGCTGTCCAGGCACCGCGACCGCAAAGCTTTCAAGCGAAAGGCTTGTGCTAGCCAGCTTTCCCCCCTCTGCGTACAGCGCGTCGCGGCGGATGACGCTGACGTTTCCCGCCGCCATGTCGCGGCCGCCGACCTCGACGATCAGCGGCGCACCCTTCTTCACCCAGTTCCAGCGCTTCGTGCTCGCCTTCACTGCCTTTGTATCAAGCAGCACGCGCACCGGTTCGCCGAACGCAGTCGCATCGCGCAAGCTCGTAACAATCGTGCGGCAATAGTCGAGCAACGCCTCGTCTTCGGGCCCTTCGCGCAGCATGGGCACGATCACAACCTGCTGCGGAGCGATCACGGGGGGCAGGCGCAAGCCGTCATCGTCGCCATGCGTCATGATCACGCCACCGATCATACGCGTGCTGACACCCCAGCTCGACGTCCAGGCATGCGCATAATTACCGTCGCGATCCTGAAACTTGATTCCCTGCGCTTTGGAGAAGGTCTGGCCGAGCATATGCGACGTTCCCGCCTGTAGCGCCTTGCCATCCTGCATCATCGCTTCGATGCTATAGGTCGCCTCGGCACCAGGAAATCGTTCATGCTCGGGCTTCTCACCCGCCACGACGGGCATCGCGAGACAAGTCTCGCTGAACTCACGATAGACCTCGAGCATCTTGAGGGTCTCGTCGACCGCCTCCTCGCGCGTCGCGTGCGCCGTATGTCCTTCCTGCCACAAGAACTCGCTCGTACGCAGGAACATCCGCGTGCGCATTTCCCAACGCACAACGTTCGCCCATTGATTGATGAGTACAGGTAGATCGCGCCACGACTGTACCCACCGCGCCATTGCCGCACCGATCACCGTTTCCGACGTCGGCCGGACGATAAGGGGTTCCTCGAGCTTCGCCGACGGGTCGGGGATTAGCTTGCCATTGCCATCCGCGATCAGCCGGTGATGCGTGACGACCGCCATTTCCTTTGCAAAACCATCGACATGCTCGGCCTCTTTTTCGAAATAGCTTAACGGTATGAAGATCGGAAAATAGCAATTCTCGTGGCCGGTCGCTTTGATGCGTTCGTCGAGGAGCTTCTGAATGCGTTCCCAAATGCCATAGCCCCAGGGGCGGATGACCATACAGCCACGGACGCCCGAGTCCTCGGCGAGGTCACCTTCGGCGACGACGGCTTGATACCAAGCGGCAAAATCCTCGGCACGGGTGACAGACAGTGCATGTTTCATGGCGCCGCTTTGCCGGGGGGTGGCGCAGTCGGCAAGCCTTGCTAGGCGCGACCACGTGCACGACCGCCCCCTTCCCGCGATAGCGATGCGCCTTGTCGCGACATTATGCCTGACGATCATGTTTGCGCTTGCCAAGCTTGCTCAAGCCCGCGGCGTCAATCTGATCGAGATTCTGTTCTTTCGCCAATCGATCATGATCCTACCCGTCGTCGCGATCGCGGCTTTGGGGCCGGGGCTCGCTTCGCTGAAGACCGCGCGGCCTTGGCTTCATGTCCGTCGCGCGGCGTCAGGATTGACCGGCATGGCGTTGAATTTCGCAACCGTCGCTCTCCTGCCGCTCGCGGAGGCGCAGACGATCTGGTTTACCACGCCCTTGTTCGCGACGATGCTGGGCGCGGCCTTGCTTGGCGAACGCGTCGGGCCGCACCGTTGGGGTGCGGTCGTGATCGGCTTTATTGGCGTATTGATCGTGTTCCAGCCCCAGTCGGGGCACCTGCCCGTCGTCGGTGGTAGCATCGGGCTTGCCGCATCGGCGATGGTCGCAATCACCGCAATCTTCGTGCGTCAGATTGGACGCACAGAAGGATCGCTGACGACGGTGTTTTGGTTCGGCGTCACATCATCGGTTGCGCTCGCGTTTCCACTGCTATGGGTCCTCGGCTCGCACGACCTGACGACATGGGCGATGCTTGGTGCGATGGGGCTGATCGGCTCGCTCGGGCAGATCGCGTTGACGTACTCACTACGCTTCGCGCCGGTGTCGGTCGTCGCGCCGATCGATTATGCCAGCCTGATCTGGTCGACCGCGCTGGGCGCTTGGCTGTTCGGGACGTCGCCGACGCCGTGGACATGGGTCGGCGCTCCGGTCATCATCGCAAGTGGTCTCTACATCGTCTGGCGCGAGCACCGGCTGCGTCGTGCGACGAGCACCCCGATTAGCGAATAGCGCGCGCTCGCGGTTCGCGCACGATAAGCCAGAATAAAAGTCCGATCGGCCCTGCCATGAGCGTGACGAACAAAATTGGCAATTGCCACAGCCGCCCGATCTGCTTGGCGTCAGCATCGCGCGCGATCCACAGTCCGATAAATAGATCGAACGCAAGGAAGTGCGTCCAGCCGAGCACGACCCCGCCCGGAGCCTGGAACAGGCGCTGCAAAAGGGTCACGTCGAATCGGGCGAGATCGGCGGCCATCAAAGCTGGCCCGCCGCCGTCCAGCATACCGCTTAGTAATCCCGCCAACATTGCTGCGTAAGCAAGGCAGAGCAGTGCGACCCCAAGATAGAGAATGGCGCTGAGCACGAGCGGCCGCCGTGGCAAGATCGCCAACGCAATCCAGCCAATCAGAGCCCAGCCGTTGGTAAGCGCGAAGACGG
>JAYTAR010000028.1:0-2199 GCA_043737455.1 Sphingomonadales bacterium
TTCCAGCTGGCGAGCCACGACCTCGACATCCGCGGCGCGGGCAATCTGCTCGGCGACGAGCAGTCGGGGCATATCCGCGAGATCGGCTTCGAACTGTACCAGACGATGCTCGAGGAGGCGATCGTCGAGGCCCGCGCTGGCGCGGCGGGACTGAAGCCGCCGCCCGAGACCTTCTCGCCGTCGATCAACGTCGACGCACCGATCCTCATTCCCGAGGATTACGTCCCCGACCTCAACCTGCGCATGGCGCTGTACCGCCGGATGAACGACCTAGCCGACCGCGCGCAGGTCGACGGCTTCGCCGCCGAACTGATCGACCGCTTCGGACCGTTGCCCGAGGAGGTTTCGAACCTAGTCCAGGTCATCGAGATCAAGCAGTTCTGCCTGCAGGCGCGGATTGCCAAGATGGAAGCCGGCACCAAGGGCGCGCTGGTCAGCTTTCAGAACGACGAGTTCGCGCAGCCGGGCGCGCTGTTCGACTATGTCGCGCGGCTCGGCACCCGCGCCAAGCTGCGGCCCGATTCGAAGCTGTTCGTCGGCGGGGATTGGGCGAGTGTCCGCGCGCGGCTGAACGGCGCGCTGAGCCTTGCCAAGGCGCTCGCGCGCTTGGCCAGCGGCAAGTCGGTGGCCGCACCCGCGGCCGGGCCGGAGATCAAAGCCAAGCCGCTGCCACCGCGTCCGGCCGTCTTTCGATCCAAGGGTGCGATCAGCCGCTGACGCGCGCGTTCCATGCCGCGGTGAAGTCGATCAATTCGTCCGAGCCCATGGCGGCGGCACAAAGATAGCCCTGGTAGCAGTCGCAGCGCGCGGCGACGACGAGCGCGAGATCGGCCTCGGTTTCCACGCCTTCGGCGGTGACGCGGATGCCCAGCGCGCGCGCCATGTCGACGACGCCGCGCACGATGACGCGGTCGCGCGGGTTGCTTGCCAGGTCGCGCGTCAGCCGCTTGTCGAGCTTCAGGATGTCGAGCGGCAGCGCCTTGAGATAGGCGAGGCTCGAATAGCCGGTACCGAAGTCGTCGAGGGCGATGCGCACCCCGCTGGCGCGCACCGCGGCGAGCGTCGCCGCCGCGGCATCGAGGTTTTCGATCAGGTCGCTCTCGGTGATTTCCAGTGTCAGCCGCGCGCGGGCGAAACCAGTTTCCGTGAGCGCCGCATCGAGCCCGCCCAGGAATTCGGGCGCGCCCAAGTCGCCCGCGGTGATGTTGACCGCGACCTTCAAGTCGCCGAGCGCGGCGGGCCATGCCGCGGCCTTGGCGAGCGCCCGCGACAGGATATGGACGCCGAGCTGCGTCGCGATCTCGGCCCCCGCGGCGACATCGAGGAGCGTCTCGACGGGTAGCAGTCCGAATTCGGAATGGGTCCAGCGCACCAGTGCCTCGACGCCGCCGATCCGGCCCGTATCGATCGCGACCTGCGGTTGGAAGTGAATATCGAGTTCGTCGCGCAGCAGTGCGACGCGCAGGTCGGCCTCCAGGTCGGCGCGCCGGGTCAGCGGGTCGGCGTCGACCGCTTCGGTGGCGATCTCGATATCGCCCGGGGCACCGGCCCGCGCGTGCGCCAGCGCCGCGCCGGCGCGCCGAAACAAGGTGCCGCCGTCACCCGCGCCCAGGTTCAGGTCGCCCGCGATGCCGATCCGCACGCCGAGATAGACGATGCGTCCGCCTGCGCTGAACGGTGCCTCGAACGCCGTCACGATGCGCCGCGCCAACGCCGCGGCGTCGTCCAGCGTCGTCGGTGCGGGCATCACCACGGCGAACTGCGCGCCGGGCATGCGGGCGACCAGCCGCGCATCGTCGCGGTCGGGCTCGCCGCGGCCGTCGTCGTCGACGACACGGCGCGTCAATCGCTCTGCAACGGCCTGCAACAAGGTGTCGGCGACGCTCGCGCCATAGGCTGCATTGATCTGCCCGAAACGTCCGACCGCGATCAGCATGACGACGACCGCGGGTGCCGGTGCGCGGTTCGCGCCGAGCAGCGTGTCGGCCCACGCCTGGGCGTAGTCGGCGGTGGCGAGGCCGGTGAGCGCGTCGCGTCGCGCATCGATCGGCAGCGTCGAGGTACTGCCCGCGAACGCCTCGCTCAGGCGGTCCGCAACGCGCGCCGCGAGGTCGAGCGCATCGGCGAGTTCGGACTGACCGAACGGACTGGCGAGGACGTGCGTCGCCCCCGCCGCCACTGCCGTCGCGACGGCGTCGG
>JAYTAR010000029.1:0-5568 GCA_043737455.1 Sphingomonadales bacterium
TGGCGGAGCGGGAGGGATTCGAACCCTCGAGGAGGCTTGCACCCCCTACTCACTTTCCAGGCGAGCGCCTTCGACCACTCGGCCACCGCTCCGCATGCACTGGACCCGGCCGCGCTTAGGGAGACGGGGAAGCGAGGGCAAGTTTTCGCTGTCCTATCGCGCCGCCAAGCGATTAGCGTGGGCGCGGACCGGGGTTCGTGGGCGCGATTTCGGGAGGAGAGCAAAATGGTCGTTCACCCTGTGAAGTGTGTGAAGCGAACGCACGCAAATCTGCTGATTTTGGCCGCGGCGATACTGCTCGGCGCGGCCGCGCCGCCGCCCGCTGCCTCACCTGCCCGACCTGCTTCGCCTGTTCCGACACCGGGACAGATCGTCGCGAGCGCGGCGGCGGGCGAGTGGGTCGATATCGCGGCGGCGGACCTGCTGGTGATGGATCTTGCCCCCGACCGCGACCCCGGCTCGGGGGCCGGGGCAGGCGGGAACGCGCAGCGCGTCGTCATCCAGCTGATGCCGCCGCCGTTCTCGCAAGGGTGGGTGGGTAACATCCGCAAGCTCGCCGCCGCGCACTGGTGGGACGGCACGAGCATCAACCGCGTGCAGGACAATTACGTCGCACAATGGGGCGACGCGAATGCGGAGGACAAAGCGAAGGCGAAGGCGTTGCCGACGGGGTTGGTGAAGGTGCTGCAGAGTAATTACGCAAGCAACCTTCCGCGCACAAGCGCCGAGCTCGGCAGCGTCGTTGCCACGGGAACCGGGCTACGCCTGTTCGGCGAGCATGGTTCCTTACCTCCGCCAACGCTCGACAAGCAATGGGACGTCTATGCCACCGTCGTTGGATTTGCAGCCGGCTGGCCAATAGCATGGGCGGCACCTGCGCCGTTCCAGGCATGGCCCGTCCACTGCTACGGCATGGTCGGTGTCGGGCGCGACATGCCGCCCGATACGGGGACGGGAGCGGAGCTCTACACCGTCATCGGCCATGCGCCGCGCCACCTCGACCGCAACATCGCGCTCGTCGGGCGCGTGATCGCGGGGATCGAGCAGTTGTCGAGCCTGCAGCGCGGGACGGGGCCACTTGGCTTTTACGACAAGCCCGAGCAGCGCGTGCCGATCGTGACGGTGCGAATGGGCAACGAGGTCGCGGGGCTGCCGCGCTACCAATATCTCTCGACCGAGAGCGCGACCTTTGCGCGCTACGCCGACGCGCGTGCCAACCGGCGCGATGCGTTCTTCGTGACGCCGGCGGGGGGTGCGGACATTTGCAACGTGCCCGTGCCGGTGCGGACGGCGCCGTGAGCGCACCTAATCCCCGAGCGCAGCGGGGGGCTGTGTCGAGCGGCAGCGAGACCCTCGCAATGAGATTGGCATCTCGCTTCGCTCGATACAGCCCCTCGCTGCGCTCGGGGAAAAAATATCGGAGTGAGCGCTCAAACCTTCCAGATCGCGGTCTTTTCGCGCGTGTAGAGCGCCGCGCAGGCGTCGCCCCCTTCTGCACCCAGGCCACTGTCGCGCCACCCGCCGAACGGCGCGCGCAGGTCGCGCATCATTGGCGTATTGACCCACATCACGCCGGTGCGCACGCCGTCGACGATGGCCTGCGCGCGCGCGATGCTCGCGGTCCAGGCATAGCCGACGAGGCCGAAGTCGCTGTCGTTGGCCAGCGCGATCGCGTCGTCGACGGTGTCGAAACGCTGCACCGACACGAGCGGGCCGAACACTTCGTCCTGAGCTACCGTAGCGCGCGAGTCGGTCACCTCGACGATCGTCGGCTCGACGTAATAGCCGCGCTCGAGCCCCGGTGGCACGCGTCCCCCGCTCAGCAACGTCGCCCCCTCCCCGACCGCGAGCGCGGCATAATGCAGCACGCGGTCACGCTGCGCGGCGCTGATCAGCGGACCGAGC
Organism: Sphingomonadales bacterium; assembly: GCA_043737455.1. Classification (GTDB taxonomy): domain Bacteria; phylum Pseudomonadota; class Alphaproteobacteria; order Sphingomonadales; family Sphingomonadaceae; genus Sphingomonas_O. Next base: position 1,906 of record JAYTAR010000029.1, read on the forward strand.
TGCGTGGCGGGATCGGTCGGCGCGCCGATCCGCAGCGCCTTGGTCGCGGCGACGAACCGGTCGATGAACGCATCGGCGATGCCGCGCTGAACGAGCAATCGCGAGCCCGCGAGGCATTGCTGCCCGTTGTTCGCAAAGGCGGCGACGATCGATCCTGCCACCGCCGCGTCGAGGTCGGCATCGTCGCAGATGATGTTGGCGGACTTGCCGCCGAGTTCCATCGTGACGGGGCGGATGCGCCGCGCGGCCTCCATGCCGATGACGCGTCCGGTCTCGGTCCCGCCGGTGAAGCTGATCGCGTCGATGCCCGGGTGCGCGACGAGCGCCGCACCGGTCACGTGCCCGCGTCCGTTGACGAGGTTGACGACGCCGTCAGGCACGCCGGCTTCAGCGAACAATGGCATGACCGCCGGGAACGACAGCGGCGTCGCCTCCGATGGCTTGACCACGCACGCATTGCCGAACGCGATGGCGGCGGCGGTCTTCATCAGCCCGAGGCCGAGCGGCACGTTCCACGGCGCGATCAGCGCGGCGACGCCGACTGGCTCGCGCGTCACATAGGTGCGATAGCCCGCCTCCTGCGTATACATGCGGTCGGCGCGCTGCCCGATATAGTCGGCAAAGAAGCGGAAGTTCTGCGCCGCGCGCGGCACGTGCATCGCGCGCACGAAGGCGATCGGCAGCCCGGTGTGCCGCACCTCGAGCGCCACGAGTGCCTCGGCATGCTCATTGATCAGGTCGGCGATCCGGCGCAGCACGCACTGGCGCTCGGCGACACTGATGCGCGGCCACGGCCCGTCGTCGAACGCCGCCCGCCCACGCCTGACCGCGCGATCCACCGCCGCCACGTCATCCTCGAAGAAAGTGTCGATGACGGCTTGGGTCGCGGGGTCGATGACGTCGATGCAATGCGCGGCACCGCTCGGCAATGGAGCGGGTGAAGGGAATCGAACCCTCGTCGTAAGCTTGGGAAGCTTCTGCTCTGCCATTGAGCTACACCCGCCGAACGATCGGTGCGTGGCATGCCAAGCCAGACGCCGTCAAGCGCCGATGCCGTGGGCGCGGCTCAATGCGGATAGTCGATCGCAAGCACCTCGATCTCGACTTCGCCTGCGGGAAGCATGACGCAGCGGAGGTCGCCGACACGCGCGCCGCGCAGCGCGCGCGCGATGGGACTGGTCCAGCCGATCCGTCCCGCGCCGGCATCGGCTTCGTCGACGCCAACCAGCGTCACCCTTTGCTCGGCGCCGTGCTGGGCATCGTCGGCGTCGGCGTCAACGTATGTCACTACCGCGCCGAACCAGACGTGCGTTCGGTCAGCTTGCGCGGCCGGATCGACGGGCATGAGCAGCTTGATCCGGCGCGCGAGGAACCCTGCGCGTCGATCGATGTCGCGCAGCCGCTGGCGTCCGTAGATATAGTCGCCGTTTTCCGATCGGTCGCCATTGCCTGCCGCCCAGCTGACCGTCTCGACGACCGCCGGGCGCTCGACCTGCATCAACTGCACATATTCGGCACGCAATGCGGCAAGCCCGGCGTGCGTGATCGGTTCGGTCATCGGCGCAACTCTCTGGGCACTGGGGGGTTGCAGCGAGCGATACCATCAAGGGAGCAAAGATCATGGCCACTGAACAGTCCAACCCCGTCGAAATGGCCGAGGACGACGGCACCAACGTCAACATCAGCGTCGAGGACGGTGCGCGCGATACCGTGGCCGAGGCGCTGATGAAGGCGGTCGCCGACAGCTACACGCTCTATGCCAAGACCCTTGGCGTGCACTGGAACGTGCAAGGCGGCAACTTCTATGGCCTGCACAAGCTAACTGACGTGCAGTATAATGAGATTCACGAAGCCGCCGACGCGATCGCCGAGCGCATTCGCGCGCTGGGCAAGTTGGCGCCGACGGGCAACGAAACGTTTCGCCAGCTGACGGTCATCGAAAACGACGCACCGCATAAGCCGACCAAGGACATGATCGCCGAGCTTGCCGAGGACAATGAAAAGATTGCGCGCCGCATGTCGGAGTTCGCGGCGATCGCCGAGGAGAACGACGATCCCTTTACCAACGACATGCTCGTGGGCCGAATTGGCGTCCACGAACAAAATGCCTGGATGCTGCGCGCCAGCATGGCCTGAACCGATGGCGGATGCCGGTTAGCCCGGCATCCGCTTTCCCAGGTAGGTCGACAGCGGCGTCGTTCCGCGAACACGCGCTTTCGACGGGTCGATCAGATCGTAGACGACGGCATTTTCCAGCACGCGCTGCACGTATCCACGGGTCTCGGTTAGCGGGATGGCCTCGATCCACTGGAGAACATCGGTTCCACCGCGCGGATCGCCGTTTGCGGCCAGCCATTTGTTCACATTGCCCGGTCCGGCATTGTAAGCGGCAACCGCCAGCACGTAATTCCCGCCATAGCTGTCCATCAATCGTCCGAAATACCAATTACCCAAGCGAATGTTGTACTGCGGATCGCTCGTAAGCGCATTCTGGTCGTAGAACGTGCCGATCTTCCCTGACGTCTCGCGTGCGGTTCCGGGCATCAGCTGCATCAGACCGCGGGCACCGGCGCGGCTGATTGCGGCGCGGTCGAACTGGCTCTCCTGCCGCGCGATCGCATGCACCATCGTCCAGTTGGGGCGCGCCTCTTCGGGAACCGCGACCGTTGGGAAGCCGCTGCGCACATAGTCGCGCAACCCATTGAGCCCGGCGCTGCGCCCGACCATGACGCCCAGGTCGGGTCGACTGATGCGCTGCGACAGCTCGACCGCAAGCGCATGATCGACATCGCTTTGTGCGGCCTGCGCGATTTGCCGCAAAAACAGCGTTTGCGTCACATGATCGCCACGCGCGCCGGTCAACTGCGCTGCGCGAACGATCTCTTGCCCGAAAAATCCGTCGCGCTGGTTCCTCGACACTTCGAGCAGCGTCGTCGCGGCTGGTATCACCGGCACGCGACCCAGCCGCTCGGCGGCGAGCTGGCCGTAGAATTGGTCGAACATGTCGGCGGCGGTCGCGTAATAACGATTGGCCTCGTCGCGGCGACCCGCTGCCTCGGCTGCACGCCCGGCCCAATACAGCCCTTTCGATTGCGTCTGCGGCGATCGTGCAGCGCGGGCATATCGATCGAATAACGGCAGCGCGTCGGCGGGCCGTCCTAGGCGATTAAGCGCGAGCGTGCCGGCGAGCCATGCGAGATTGGTATATTCATCGCGCTCGCCGATCGGCCGGTCGCGCACGACCGTGCCCGCAGGATAAATATCGTCGAGCTGTCGGGCGATATTGAACGCGGCAGGCGACTGCCCCTCGACGGCGGCGTTCTTGGCGACTGCGTAGACCGTCTCCATCCAGCGCTCGGGATCGAGCGGTGGCGCGTTGAGCTGGCGTGGGGCGGCAAGCAACGCGCGTGCGGCATAGTCCTGGCCCGTCGTGCGCAGCCATGTGACGCGGTCGATCAGAAAACCGGGATCGCCGCGCGCAGCATCGCCGACCATCGCCAACCGGCTCGCAGCATCGGGGCTGCGCGATTGCATCGACAACCGCGTACCATAGAGCGGTTGACGGGCCGCGCTTGTCAGCGCGATCTGGCGTACCGCGATGGGCGTGACGCGGCTCCACAGCAACCGCTCCATCCGCGCGTCGTGATCGGCGACCGTGAGCGT
>JAYTAR010000030.1:0-2189 GCA_043737455.1 Sphingomonadales bacterium
ATCGGCGCGGCAGCAGTGGTTCGTGGTCGACAAGGATCTGAACGCCGAGAGCCAGCGGGCTTTGCTGGTCAGCGCGCTGGCGCGACACGATGTTCCCGGGGCGCTTGCAAGCCTGCTGCCGACGCATCCGCAATACGGATCGCTGAAGTCGGCGCTGGCGGTGACCGCACCGACCGACATTGCGACTGTGAACCGCATCCGGCTGAACATGGAGCGGTGGCGCTGGCTGCCGCGCGACCTCGGCCAGAAGTACATCATCGTCAACGTGCCGAGCCAGTTCGCGACGCTGGTCGAAAACTCGCAGACGCGGTGGAAGCATCGCGCGATCGCGGGTGCGATCAAGACCCAGACACCGCAACTGTCGGTGTTGGCGACCGGCGTGATCCTCAACCCGTGGTGGGAAGTCCCGGCGAGCCTGACCAAGGAGGTCGCGGGCAAGCGTGGCTATGTCCCGGTCAAGGGCCCGGACGGCAAGATCCAGCGCTGGCGACAGCCGCCGGGGCCGGGCAACGCGCTCGGCAAGATCAAGTTCGTGATGCAGAACCCGCACGCCATCTATCTGCACGACACCAACAATCGCGGACTGTTCGACAGCCATGCGCGCTTCCTGAGCCACGGCTGCATCCGCACCGAAAAGGTCCTCGACCTCGCGGCCGAACTGCTTGGGGACGACAATGGCGAATGGACGCAGGACAAGATCGATGCCGCGCTGGCCAGCGGCAAGTCGGTCCAGGCGAACTTCGTCAAGCCGGTGCCGGTGTACATCGTGTACTTCAGCGCGGCGGCGTTGGTTTCTGGCAAGATCCTGCCCTACGACGACCTCTACCAGCGCGACGCACCGATGCTCGCCGCGCTGGACGCGCGTGACGGCAAGGGACCGTTCGTGGCCAAGCCGAAGGTGCAGGATGCGGCGAACACGCCGGTCAAGAAACCGGTGGCGAAGAAGAAAGCCGCTTAGGGCGCGTTGGACTACCACTTCTCCCCTCCCGCATGCGGGAGGGGCCGGGGGTGGGCATTGCTTCGTCGCAAGGCAGTACCTTCGTCGCCGGGCAGCGCGTGTCTGCCATCCCTCACCCCTCGCTCGCCTCCAGGCGAGTCGTCCCCTCCCGTGAACGGGAGGGGAAAGGCGTCGCTACGCCAATTTATCCGCGTAGATCATGCGGCCGTCGCGCAGGCGGTGCATGACCTGCGCCTGGTCGGCGCGGCCGAAGGCGAAGCAGCCTTCCGAACGGCCCAGCTTGCCATGCGCGGGGATCATGTCGGCCTCGGCATACCAGGCGTTGTGGATGACGATCGCGCGCTCGGCGGCCATCGAATTGGTGGCGTCGAGGCCGTCGACCCTCATCGACAGCCCATATTTGCCCTCATAGAAATCGCCGGTCACGTAGGTGCCGTTGCTGGTGGCTTCGGAGCCCATGCGGTTGCTGAACTTCTCCACGAAGCCCGAATGGTCGGGGTCAGAACCACGGCCATGCGCGACGAGGAAGCTGTCGACCCGGCCCGAGGCAAAATCGACCAGGTGAAAGCGCGGGTCGCGCGAGGCGAGCGAGAAATCGACCACGCCGATGGTGTCGCGATCACGAATGTCGCCATGCGCATCGAGCGCCGCTTTGGCGCGCGCGAACAGGTCGGAATTGATCCCGAGCGGAGTCGCCGGGGCGGCGGGCAACGCGCCCACCGGCGGAGTCGGCTGGGCAAACACCAGTGAGGGGAGGCCAACGGGCCTGGCGGCGCTGCTGACCAGCACTGCGCCCATCCCGAGCGTGCCCCAGCGCATCATGTCACGGCGATTCAACGACATTTTCGCTCCCTGTAATCCCTGAAGAAAGCATATAGGGGACAATGGGTTAACGCGCGATAACCCATCATCCGGGACGATCGGGTTTCGTCGCAGCGATCCGTCGGTTCGGCGCGAATGCGACTGCGGCGGGGATGCCACAGTCGCCGGACATCACCGGGTTGAAGTTCCGGAGACTCGCTGGTAGAGGCGCTCCCTTCGACGAGGGCAGACGCTTTCGGCGAACAAGTTGCATTGGCGGTTTTCGTGGCGGCGGGTCGCCCCGCGCGAACCGTTCGATTGGCCGGATCGCGATCGATCGGCCGGAACAAGATACGGGAGTTGGACGGCTTTTTATGCAGATCATCGTTCGCGACAACAATGTCGACCAGGCCCTGCGCGCGCTCAAGAA
>JAYTAR010000031.1:0-5543 GCA_043737455.1 Sphingomonadales bacterium
GGGACGATCGCGGTCTGCGCGAGCGCAGGACTTGCCAGCGCGAGCGCGAGCGTGGCGATACCGGAATGCTTCATCGCCACCCTCCCAGCAAGATGAACGCAGCCCAGATTCCCGGCTGCGCACGCACACCGCCCTCGGCGATCATCGCAAGCTGTGCGCGGCGCAATGCCTCGGCCTTGCCTGCACCTTCGCGATACGCACTGTAAAAGCCCTTCATCAGCGCGACGGTGCCGGTGTCGTTGACTGCCCATAGCGAGGCGATCGCGCTTTCGGCACCCGATTGGACGGCAGCGCCTGCCAGTCCCATGCTCGCCGCATCGTCGCCGACCGCGGTTTCGCACGCGCTGAGCACGAGGAGGTCGAGCTCGTCGCCGCGCGTGCGGCTTGCGCCGATCAGTGCGCGCAGATCGGCGAGCGGAATCGACTCGCCATTGGCGACGATGAACGACCGGTCGGACCGCCCGTTGAACGCGGCATGCGTCGCCAGATGTAGCACATCGACACGCCCGCGCGACAGCGCCGCGCGCAAGTCGCTCTCGCGAAAATCGCTGAGCACGCGGCCACCGGGTCCAGCGGCGACACCCGCTTCGTCGCCGGTTCCCTCGAGCTTGGCAAAGACGCCTGCGGGCAGAGTGACTTCGCGCTCGAGCGATGCAGCGACAACGCTGAGCGGACGCGTCGTGCGGTCGCTGCCGGGCTGCGAAAAGGCAAGTGCAGGCGCAACCGCGAGCCGCGTGCGTTCGATCAGGAACTTGCCGTCGCTATCGGTCAGCGCCGCGAAGGGCAGTGCGCGCAACGCGCCGTCGGGAATGACGATCAGCGTGCCGCCGCTGCGTAACTGCGCCTCGACCGGCTTGATCAGCAGATCGTAGAGCGTCCGCCCCGCTTCGCGCCATTCCTCGTCGGTGCCACGGCTCGCCGAGCTGACCATGTCGTCGACCAGTCGCGCGACGGCGTCGCGCGTCATGCGTGCCCCGCCTGCCAGTCGCGTATATTGCGCGTCACCCCCGCTACCGCCCGCGACCACGAGCAGCTCGACACGGTCGTCGAGCAGGATCGGGTAAAGCAGGACTTCGCCAACGCGCAGCCGTGCAGGATCGACCGGATCGCTTGAGGGCACGCAGTTCGACCCGAACGCGTTCTGCAATTCTGCCTGTCGAAAGGCCTCGACGATCCGTTGTGCCGAAGCGATCCGTGCGGGTTCGCGCGCGCCCCCGACTTCGGCAAGTTCGGCGGCAACGGCGGCTTCGAACACCGGTCGCATCCGAATCGCAAAAGTCGATTCCTCGGTCACCGGGTCGGTCGCGGGGAGCAACGGGCGTACCGCCTCCAGCGCACGATAGGCCTGCAAGACGAGCGCGGCTCGGCGCGTCGGCTCGGCGTCAGCGAGCAGCAGCAGCCAGTTCGCCATCCGCGTCGGCTGCGCGCGCTGCCCCTCGAGGAAGATCGCGCGCTGGAACGCAGCTGCCGCCGCGTCGCGATCGCCGCGAACGAGCGCGATCCGCCCAACCAGCGCCGATGCGAAGGCCGCCGTCGTGGGCGCGCCGTCGAGCGAAGCAACGGCGGCAGTCAGTCGTTCGGCATCGGTGTTCCCCACGTCGAGCGCTGCCTCGACCAGCCGAGCGGTCAGGTCGGCGCGCAGGTCTGGGTCGGCGATGGCGCGCGCGTCGCCCAGCGCGCGGATGGCAACAGGGGCGACGCTGCTTCGCGTCCGCCTCGCGGTTGCGGGAGAGGCTGCTGCCTGCGCAATGCCAATCCGTACGAGTTTGAGGGCGGCAAGCGCGGCCAGCGGCGCATCGCCCGCAGCGCGCGCCCGTGACGCGGCGCAATCGAGCGCGACGCGTGCCGCAAAGCGACCCGCCAGGCGCACGAAGCCGGGCCGGTCGAGCGCCGCGCAGGCGTCATCGTCGGCAGGCTCGCCTGCGGGTTCGGTGGTTTGGATCGCCTTCGCTGGCGCAGATACCTGCACACCGCGCGTTCCAGCGCCGGTCGCAGTGTCACCTGAAAGTGACGCAAGGCCGAGCCGATAAAGTGCGCGTGCCGCCAGCCCTGAATCTCCCGCTGTTCGTGCCGTCTGTGCGGCCGATAGCAGGAACGCCTTTGCCTGCGCTTGATTACCCTCGGGCGACAGCCGCAGCGACTCCCCGGCGGCGGCGCAGGTTCGCGCGCGATCGATTGCAGACAGCGTCGCCCCGCCCGCGACAGGCGCGTTCAGCCATGTCGCATCGGTGGCGATTGCCGGATCGACGCCGCGCCGCGCCAGCACGGCCTCGACCGCAGCGACGGTATGCGCCAGCCGGACCGTGTCAATGCCTTGTGCGCTCGTATCGGTCGAACAAAGCGTGATCGGCGTAACGGGCGCATTGGCCAGCGACGTAGCCGCGACGGGTGCAGCCGATACGGGGGTTGCCGCGACAGCTGCTGCCATCGCGCTCAGATACAGCGCAAGACGTGCATGCTGTCCGATTGGCCCATCTCCCGCCGCGGCGCTATCACGCGCTATCGACCGGGTAAAGTTTTGATCCGGACGCGGAACGGCCGGACCGCCGGGTCGCGGAAACCCCTTTCAAAACCGATTGCGCGTGTCCTTGACTATGCTCGCCCAGCGGTGAAACGTCTGCGTCGAACAGGTTGAACGACGCGGCGAGTCGAGGATAGCACCACGCATGCGACAAGAAAAAAAGGGCAGGGTATGACAACGACGATGCGGTTCGCAACGGGGTCATCGGCACTGCGATCCCGGCTTGCGGTCGGGTTTGCGGTGCTCGCATTCGCCACGACGCACGCCGCACACGCCCAGTCGGCCACCCCTGCGCCTGCGAGCGATGCCCCCGATAGGCACTGTCAAAGCTATGAGGCAGCCGTTTTCCGATCTGGTTAGGGCCGCCTGAGGACGGGTACAATTCGCTCTACGTTCGCCTTTCCTTCCTGCTTTGGATCGAGTCTAATTTGTCGATCCGTGGCACAGTTCGACCAGATTGGTCATTAACGATCCAGAATCTGGTTAGTTTGACAGTACCGTTAACTTTCAGTGGCGCGCTTTTCTCGGCACCGGTGTCACGGTGTATCGCCGTCTGAACCTGCATCGTCATGCTCGACGGGGACGTCCCTATATTCCTGAAATGCCAAGCAGGTGCATTTCTCGGCAGCTTTCTGAAGCCTTTCCCACTCTTTGGCTTCCTCCAGAAATTCTACGGCGCTGCTTTCTAGAAGATCTTCCATCTCCTTCGTAAGACCTTGGTTACCCTGACGCTCAATTTCGGCCTCACGAATGCGAGTGACCTCATCCTCGACGCGGTACGCGCCACAACGCTGAAGGATCTCGATGAGCTTTGCCTTGTCCTTCACTTTTCCGTTGATAGATTCAGTCCACAGGCTCTCGGCAAGGATTTGTTCCCGTGTCAGCTCGACGATTTCGCTGCCAACCCGCACTCTCTCCGTTTTTTGCCCGCCCTCTACCAATGCTTGACCAAGGCCGAATGGCACGGGCGTTGGCTTTCGACCGCGTGGGTTACCCGACACGCCAGGTTGAAACCGAAATTCCACTGGTGGCCGGGCATAGCCCACCTTGTGCGGATCGCCATCGTTTCGTGTCGGGTCGCTGTGGCGCAGGTCGTCACCGAACTGGCCAGCGTTCTCGTCGGCACCAGTATGCCCAGGAAAATCCTCTGGACCAAGCATACCCTGTGTAAACTCGTCGTCGCGTGGCTCGGTCTGATCCGCAGGCGGTCCCTGCACAGGTGAATTAGCACCCTTGCCACTGGTCGCCCCCGACTTCGGCTTCTTCAAATGTGGTATTTTGTCTGTCATTGTTTTGCCCCCCGGCCTTAAATTACTTGTTCGCTGAATTTGTTGCTGCCACTTCGGCGGCGCGGCGTTCTGCCACTTGAGTGAACGTTTCGCCCGTGGCGATCAGCACGGCTTGCTCGTCCGCGAGCGTCATCCAGCGCCGAAGTGCGACATCGACATATTTCGGGTCGAGTTCGATGCCACGCCCGACACGCTGGACTTCCATGCAGGCGACGATGGTCGTCCCCGACCCAAGAAAGGGATCAAGAACGATGTCGCCCTTCTTGGTCGTGTCCAGCAACGCGTCCGACACCAGTTGAACTGGTTTGGGCGTCGGATGTTCGGACAGCATTGCTGCAGCCGACGACCCCGGCTTGTTCGCGCCTGCATATCGCCATATATTCGATCGGTCGCGACCATGCTTGCCCAATTGTACATTGTTGGTCGCGGGCACGGCACCATTGCAAAACACGCCGACCAACTCATACGCGGAACGTAGGAGCGCGCCCATCGAACCCGAGCCTTTGTCCCACACCGCCGTGTTGATCGCAGTCAGTCCGGCGGACCGCGCGGCGCCCTCGAGCCGCGCGTACTGTCGCCAGTCAATGAAGGCGTAGATAACCGCACCAGCTATGCACCGGATCCGGCATTGCGTGAGAAAAGCATGAAACAGAGTCTGCAACTCGGCCTCGGTAGTTCCCTTCGAACCTTGCACGAACTCAGCATGCTTCACCTTGCCGAGGCCACTGACGTTGCCCACGATAGCACAGCCGTACGGCGGATCCGTGAACACCCCGGCCACGACCTCGTCGCCGAGCAAGGTCTGATATGTCTGCGCTTTGGTGGCATCGCCGCAGATCAGGCGATGTTCCCCCATCGACCAGCAATCGCCGAGCACTGACACGACAGCGGTTGATATTTCCGGTACCGCATCAAGGACAGCCGCTGCTTCTTCGGGTGAAGGATTGATCTGGATGATGTCGATCTCGGGCAATGTGAACCCGGTGAGAGACAGATCAAATCCCAAAGCGTCGAGTTCAAGCGTCTCAAGCCGTAAAGCATTAAGATCCCAGCTTCCTGTTTCGCTGATGCGATTGAAGCTGATGGACAGCAAACGCGTCTGTTCATCTGAAAGATGGCCAACATCGATGCACGGCACTTTTGGTTCCTGCAACGCTTGTAACGCTTCGACCCGCACAATGCCGTCGACGATGGTGTTACCTTTTATGAGGATAGCGCCAACAAATTTAAACTGAGCTATCGCCCTGATCAGGGACTCCAGATGTTGGGGCTCGGTCTTGCGCGTCCGGACCTTAGCAGGAATTAGACTGCTGATTTCACGCATGACGATTTTGACGTCGGGCATCAGATCGTTTTGCAGCCCAGACGATGCGGCGGCGGCAACCTTGGTGGCAGCCCCGGTCGCGTCCCGCAGCTTTTTGGTCTTGGCAATCAGCGGGGCTTTAATGCCCGTGTCTTTGATCTTCATCATTGTCGTTCTCCCTCGTGTGTTGCCGAGGGAGAAGGGCGGAACTGCGCCTCAAGAGGACGTCAGGACACGACCCCACGCCCCCGGGCGTGAAATGCAAACATGTCATGATGCCTTCCTTGGCGGTGGCGCTGCAGCGCCATACATTGTGGTCGCAAGGCCTTGCGCGATTAGCGCATTCACCGGCAACCGTTGATCGACACTCGAGGAGTAGTCCCGAGTCGCTCGATCGTTGGCCTATAAGATCATTGACCGGACTTTGGGG
>JAYTAR010000032.1:0-2182 GCA_043737455.1 Sphingomonadales bacterium
GCAACATGGCCGACCTCGTGTCCCATCACCGACGCAAGCTCGGCTTCGTCGTTCATCAATGCGAGCAATTGGCGCGTGATGTATACGTAACCACCAGGGATCGCGAACGCGTTATTCGCCGACGAATTGAGCAAGCTCACGGTGAAATCGCTCTGCGCATTCGACAATTCGCTCTGAACCGCAATCCGTTGCCCGACGCGGCGAACATAGTCGGCCTGCCGTCCGGCATAAACGCCGCCGAATTCGGCGAGCAATTGTGGGTGCGCCGCGGCTCCCTGCGCCTTGTCGGAAGCAGCGATCGCTTGTTGCGCAGGCAGCTGAGCGGGAGCGGCGAGCGCAAGCGCGGCGAAAAAGATTGGAATGCGGTTCGTCATGAATGGCAATTAGGTTTCGCGCGCCGGGGCGTCAACGAGTGGATGGCGCGTCGTGACCAATTCGACCAGCCGCGCCGACTCCACATGCGTATAGATTTCGGTCGTCGCGATGTCGGCGTGGCCCAACATCGTCTGCAAGGCGCGGAGGTCGGCGCCGCCCTCCAACAGGTGTGTGGCAAAGGCATGGCGCAGAACGTGGGGGCTTACGCGCTCAGGCGGAACCCCCGCCTCGACCGCGAGCGCGCGCAGTAATTGGAACAGGCGAACACGGCTGAGGTGCTTCGCGCCGCTTGGAAATAGGTAAGTGCTGGTCCCGGCTCGCAACGACAGCCAGGCGGCGATGGCTTTGCGCGCACGGTCGGATAGCGGAACGAGGCGCTCGCGGCCCCCCTTTCCTTTCAATATCGCAAACGGACGCTCGGGCGTGATCGCTCGCATATCAAGCGAAACGAGTTCGGTCGCGCGCAATCCCGAGCCGTAGAGCAGTTCGACGATCGCAAGCAGTCGCACGTCGGCGGAAGCACCCCCACCATCGACAATACGGCGACCGAGCGTTGCGAAGAGCTTTTCGATCGCGTCGTGATCGAGCACGCGCGGCAATCGACGCGCAGTGCCGGGATGCGGCAGCGCGACCGACGGGTCGTCGGCGCGCGTGCCCTCGTTCAACAGAAACGCAAAGAAGCGTCGCAATGCTGAGGCTTTACGCGCGACGGTCGCCCGCGCGAGCGCCGACCAGCCATCGGCCAGGCGGTTGAGCGCCGCGGCGTCGGCCTGCGTCAATCGCCTGTCGAGCGCCGTCGACGCGAGCTCGAGATCGGAGCGGTACGCCGACAACGTATTGCGCGCCGCGCCCGTCTCCGCCGACAACATACCGAGGAACGCGTCGATCGCGCTCGCATCGTCGATCGGCGTCAACTGCGCGTGACCGCCTCGGCAGCGATCATCCGCGCTTCGGGCTCGAGCCCCACCCGCCGCAACGCTGCAACGATATGGTACAAATGAGCCGGCGGCACGTAGCGCCACTCGCGCGTCTGCAGCCCCGCCACCGCTATTAGAACGACTGCTGCCGCCTCGTTTGCCGCAGCTGCCCGGTCGAGTGCACGCGTCCAGCTGCTGGCGCGGCCCAGCGGCACGCCATAACGTTCGGCTAAGTTGCTGGCATCGTCGGCGGGAAGTCGCCCGAGCCCGGCGAGCCCGGCAAGCACGAACTCCGCGCGCCGGGTATCGGCGCTCGTTTCCGCGCTCCGAATCTCTGACGTGCCGAATCCGGTGACCGGGCGCGGCGCCCCCACCGCCAGCAACGCCTTGCCATACTCGCCAAGCGTAGCGCGCTCGGCATAGCGCGCCGCCTGAATGTCGAGCCCCGCCGACAGCATCGCCGCAACCAGCCGGTCGTTCGATGCCGCATCGCCGCCATCGGGCGCGATCGTCGCCGCGGCACGCGCGGTCATCAGCAACCGGGCGTAGGGAACGACTGGTTCGCTGCCCCACAGCGCGACAATCGCCGATCGCCGCGCTGCGTCGCCGGACCCGGCATAAGCGGTGCGCAGTCGATCGGCGATGCTCGTACCGCGATCTGCCGGGTCGGTCGCATCCCACAGCGAGGCGTAGAAGTCGACGAGCGCTGCGGTCGACACGACGCCAAGCTCGGCGGCGCGCTCGACGGCGTTCGCACGCTGCGCAGAGGCGATCAGCGGCGCGCGCGCCAGCCATGCCTGCACTTGCGGCCCGGCCGTGGCGTAGAGCTGTGCTGGTACCGCCAGCCCGGTCGCAGTGGCCAGCCCAAATCGCCACGCGGTCAATTGATC
>JAYTAR010000033.1:0-13409 GCA_043737455.1 Sphingomonadales bacterium
CCGTCGGCCAGCGTCGCCAGAATCGTCGTCGCGAGCGGCAGTACCGCCAGCCGCCACAAGGCCTTGTTGGCCTCGCGGTAATTGGCATAGGTCGCGTCACCCGGCAGTCCGAGCAGCATCGGCGGCACCCCGAACGCGAGCGCGATCTCGCGCGCCGCCGACGCCTTCATCGCGGCAAAATCCATGTCGGCCGGGGTCAGCGACAGCGCCTGCCAGCGTAGTCCGCCTTCTAGCAGCATGGGCCGCCCGGCATTGCCCGCGCCCGCGAACTGCGCGTCCATCTCGGTGCGCAGCCGCTCGAACTGGTCGGGGGCCAGCGTCGCGCCGGGCTCGCCGGGGTCGAAGATCAGCGCACCCGAAGGCCGCGCGGCATTGTCGAGCAGCGCCTTGTTCCAGCGCGTCGCGGCATTGTGGATCGCGACCGCGCCCGATGCGGCCCCCAGGCAGCCGAGCCCGTAATGATCGTCGAGCGGGTGCGCCGCCTTGATGTGGATCACCGCCGCCCGCCCGTGCGCGTCATCGGCGGCAAGGCGCGTCACCGCATCGCCCGCACGGTAGAGGACCGCGGCGGGCCAGCCGCGCGCATCGGCCTCGATCGTCACGCGTTCCGGGCGCAGCGCGAACAGCTCGACCACGTCGCCGCCGGCACCCGCCAGCACCTGGACGAACGCATTGCCGTGCAGCAGCACCTGCATCGCGACGGTCTCGAGCAGCACTTGCCCGCCCGAACGCGCCGCGATCAGCGCCGCGACCGCCGCATCGGACGCGGTCACCGGCGCCCCCGCCACGGCTTCGGCGACCAGCCGGACCGCGCGTTGCGCAACCGGATTGGCGATATAGCCGGCGCGCACCTGCGCTTCATACCCTTGTGGCCAGTCGCCGCCGCCCGCTACGCCTGCCCCCGCGCCGATCCAGCTGCCAAAGCCACGCGAAAGCACCGGACGCGACGCATCGCGCCCGGCAGATTTTCTGCCGAACCAGTTCATGTTGCTACTCCGTAAAGTCAGAAGCGGTCGGTCAGACCTGCCTGTTTCAGCACGCTATTCGCGGCGATTTTCGACGACAGATCATATTGCACGACGAAGCGCCGCGCCGCCGCCGGGCTTTCCCACAATTCGTGACTGCCGTTGGCCGGTCGCACATTGCGGCAGCCGTTTGCTTCGAGCAGCTTGATGAGCTTGCGCCGATAATCGGCCATCAGGCTGCGATCCGCGCATGCCCCCGCGACAGCGCCTGCGCGCTGAAATGGACCGGCAGCTCGATCGCGTCGTCATGGTCGGGGACCATGTCGTTTTCGACGAGCAGGATCGGCACGAGCTCGAGCACCATCGCGCGCAGCTTGGCGAAATCGGCATGTTCGGCGACCAGCCCCGGCACGTCTTCGGAAGTCGCGACCCAGACGGCCGCATCCTCATCCCAAAGCGCACTCACCAGAACAGCCAGGTTCTTCATCGCTCATCCTTACGTCGTCGATGTCACGGACATGCCACGGGTGCCACGCTTCTCACAACCCCCGCACCCGCGGGATCGGGGCCGTGCGTCGCAGCATCAATTCGGTCAGCGCCCACACGCAGGCGTCGGCGCGGTCGGGACTGCGGCCGGGCCCCTCATAGCCGCCGCCGCTGACCAGGCCGCACAATTCATCCTCGAGCGCGGGGAACGCGCCGACGTGCGACACGCTGCCGCGGGTATAGAGCATCGCGACCGGCTCGGCGCGCGCGACCTTGCCACGCGAGGCATGGACCAGCCGGATCGGCAGCGCGGCGTTCGCGGCACGCAGCACCTGTCCCACCATGTCGCCGCCATTGTTCGCCTCCGCCACCACGCGGTCGGCGCCGTGACGCTGGGCCGCGCCCGCGACGGCGGCGGCCCAGCCGTCGGGCTGGCGTCCGCGCACGCTGGCGTCCTCGATCACATAAGCGCGCCCGTCGACCGCCAGTCCCACGACCACGATCCCGCACGCGTCGCCGCCGCTCGACGCGGGCGGATCGACCCCCACGATCATGCGCCGCACCGGCGGCAGCACGCGCACGCGGCACGCCTCGATCAGATCGCGGCTCCACAGTGCGTCGGCGACATCGTCGATCAGCTCGCCACCCAGCTCCTGTCGCCCGAAGCGCGTGCCGCCATGTTCGGCCAGCATCGCCGCGATAAAGTGGCGCGACAGCGCACGATTATCGGTCGTGTGTCCGCGCGTGACGATGGTGGCGGGCGCGGCGACGAGGCGGCGCACGAACGGCGTGGTGCGCGGCGTCGTGGTCGCGAGCGCACGCGGTCGCTCGCCGAGCCGGAGCGCAAGCTGGAGATTGTCCCACGCCGCGGCATCGGGCCACGCCGCCACCTCGTCGCCCCATGCGAAATGGAACTGCGGTCCGCGCAACCGTTCGGGACTTTCCGCCGAATACAGATACGCCTGCGCCCCCGATGGCCAGATCAGCCGCGCGCGCGTCGGCTCCCAGATCGGGCAATCGTCGGGCGCGCAGACCGACAGGATGCCGCTGTCGCCCTCGATCATCACGCCGCGCACGTCGCGTTCGGTCGCGCCGATCAGCGCGAGGCGGACCTCGGCCCCGCCGTGCGCCACGCGCGCACGAACCCATTCGGCACCCGTGCGCGTCTTGCCGAAGCCGCGGCCCGCGAGCATCACCCAGTTGCGCCAGTCGCCGACCGGCTCGTCCTGATCGCGCCGGCCCCAAAAACGCCAGATTTTCTCTAATGCAACAAGTTCGGCATCGGTCAGCCTGGCCACCATGGCTTCGTAATCGAAGTCCGGGTCGCGCAGCAGATCCTCGAGCCGCACGAGAAGCGCGGTCATGTGCCGGCTTTGGTCCGTTCAGACGTCGGTGCCCCCTCCACGATCCGGTTGGGCATGGCCGCCGCCATCATGTTGAGCTTGCGGATCAGCCGCTCGCGGACCGCCGCCGGTGCCTCGGCGGGCGGTCCCATCGCCGCGCGATACTCGGCGACAGCGCGCCGGTGATGCGCGAGCAGGCTGAGCGCGAGCGTATCCGAATATTCGATCGTCTCGACCGGCTCGCCCTTGACGATGGTCACCTTGCGCTTGCCGTTCAGCGCCCGGTCGAGCACATCGGCCTCGACGCGCACATAGGCATCGTCGATCGCGCGCTGCCACGCCGCCTTGAACGCGGCGTCGCGGTGGCGATGCGCTCCCGGCGTATTGCGCGCGACACCCGCCGCGGCGGCGCTCGCCGTCACGTTCAGCGTCGCGCTCAGCGTATCGATGAAGATCGCCTTCGCCTCGACAGTGAACTTCAATGCGCTCGGACGCACCGTCTTGGTCAATTGCTGCACCGACGGCGCGCTTCCCGGCATTACTGCTTTCACGCCCGCTGCTCGCCCGTCGGCACTCGGTCGCCGATCCTGTTTGCGCATATTTCCCTCCCCAAGACGCCAACGCGCCGACCGCCCGCCTCCCGGCGAGCGCCCCGATCGCTTACGTCGGCGTCCCCGCCGGTCGCAATTCGCCATCATGTCGATTCGTATAGAACCAGCGTAACGCTGTAGGAAAGCACTAATTTACCGCGTTGGTTCTTTTCAACGCGGTAAATGGTTCGTTAGCTTGGGGAGCGCCCGAACCGTCGCTACGAGTAGATACAGTCGCAAACCGTTGGACGGCAGCGGTTCAAAGCCATAGCTGGTGTAAAGGGTCAGGCGCTTCGCTACCTTCTCAGGGTCGCCGCAGTCGAGCACGTCGAGCAGGACCACGGCGATACCCAAAGCATCGGCCGCGCCGGCCAGGCGCGCCAGGCAATCAACCAGCAGATCGCCGCCATAGCCCTTCCCTTGAAAACGGCTACTGACGCCGATCATCGAGATATAAGCTGCCGGGATGCTGCCGTGGATTGGCCGGTTGCGGGCGAACCGCTCAGGCAGCTCGGTGTAGTCGATCGCGTAGGCGTTGACGGCGTAGAAGCCGATCAGTTCGCCGTCGGAGCCGACCATGACGAAGGTGCGGACATTGTCGGCCTTGGTGAGCTTGTGCGCGGTCCGGCGGAAGAAATTATCGACCTGGGCGATGCCACAGCAAAAAGCCGTTCGATCGTGCTTGGCAGGATCGAGCGGCTCTATGAAGACCGGCTTTGCGTCCTCGCGCGCGGTCACCTGCTGGTGATCGTCTCGCGATGACGCGCGAAGGCCGCCCGCAGCCGGTCAGTGGGTGCAGGCGGCGTATCGAGCGCGGCGAAGAACGCTTGATGGTCGACCGGCTGCAAGGTGGTGCGCTCGTGCGCCGCGATCGTTTCCATCGCCGACCGATACGCTGCGTTCATCGTGAAGACCGAATCGTCCACGCCGGAAAGCGCGGCAGCCTGCTGGATGGCTTGCTTGATGCGCGGCTTGGTGCGGAAATTCATCCGCTCGCTGCTGCGCTCCTCAATGGCGCCGACCTGATTCTGAAAGCCAAGCATCGCACGCCTCATTCAACCTCTGCATGCATGTACGTCTTAAAGGCGTACGTTTCAACAGAAGGTTGCGAGCCAGCGCCGCCAGCGCTTGCGGCGCTTCTCGTGTACGATGCGGTCTTCGATCGATGGTATCTGCTTGGCCCAAACGAGGCAAAGGATCGGTCGGGGTATTTTCTACGCAGGTCGATAATGCGGCAAAAAAGCGTCAAGCAGCCTCAAGCGTCGGAATGCGCGCGAGTATGTCGGCATCCTTCACGGCCTGTACGCGCAGGTCATAGTTACGCTGCATGTTCACCCACATCTCCGGCGTCGTGCCGGTAAGCTTGCCGACTCGTAGCGCCATGGTCGGCGTGACATCCTGCTTCTCGGCGAGGATATCGTAGAGAGTCTGCCGCGAAATCTCGAGCAGCCTGGCGATCTCCGCCTTGGGCTTGTTCAACGCGGGCAGAATGTCCTCGCGGAGCAGCTCTCCGGGGTGCATCGGGGCGAGGCCGGACACGCGCTGGTTCATCATCTATCTCCGGTCCGAATGGCGTCACGCCCGGACTATCATCATGCTTCTGTATGAACCCTATGTGTAAACTAATGGCTTACATGTCAACCAATAGCTGACAGATAGTCAACTTAAGAAGCAGCGCCTCCTTAGTGATAATCCTCGATATCCACGTCGATCGCGTCTCCCTTATCCCAAGCCGATGTGACCCTGTAATTGCCGCTGGCATCGACCGCGTAACGTTTGGGCTTGGCGTTCAGCCGGTGAAACCGAAGACCGGGGAGGCCCATGTCTTCGGGCTTTGTCGAAGCATCCAGCGCGAGCAGAATGCGTCGAACGCGGTCGTGATTTTGGACAGGAAGTTTTGAGCCATCTCCCTTGGTGGCGAAGGCTTCGAGCGCCTTGCTGATATATGTCTTAATCACAGACACATTGTAAGGTGTTTACCTACAATGTCGAGGTAGGCCGACGTGTCGTACAGCTCACGTACTTCGAGGATTACGCGTCGTGATTACTTTGGTCCGACGAACGCCCGCTCGGCGGCGATGATCGGGGCGAAGCTGGGGCGGGCGAGCATCGTCGCCACCCAGTTCGCGAGCTTGGGATGCGTGCTCGCATCGACCGCGATCCCGGCATAGTCGAAGTTCACGAACGGCGACGCGACAGCGATGTCGGCGATCGTCAGCCGGTCCCCGACCAGGAACCCGCTGTCGGGGATGACGCCCTCCAGATAATCGGCGATGCGCGGCCAATGGTCGGCGACCAATTTATCGGCGAGCGCGAGGTCGCTGGGCATCCCCATCATCGGGGCGACGACGCGGTTGAAAAACACCGGACCCAGTTGCGCGACCATGATCGTGTCGGCGAACTCGTCGAACCACATCGCGCGACCCTTGGCACGCGCCTCGACCGGGATCAGCGCGGGCTCTGGGTATTTGGCTTCGAGATAATGGACGATCGCGGTCGAATCGGCGAGGCGATAGTCACCGTCCTCGAACGCGGGGATCTTGCCGAACGGACTGAGCGCGAGGAACTCGGGGTCCTTGCGCCCGAACGCGGGCTTGTTGTCGAGCGCGATGCCCTTTTCGCTGGCGTAGACCATCACTTTGCGGACAAACGGCGAAAGGCTGTTTCCGTGCAGGATCATGATGCGGTTCCTCGGGCTGACGTTCAGTGACCCTGCCACCGGCTGCAGTAGGTTGCAACATGCAACTTGCGCCGCGCCGGGTTGCGGTCTGGCGAACCTTGGCACGCCGTCGCTGGATCGTGTTCGATGATCGTCAGCTTCACGCTCGCCGCCGCGCTGATCGCGATGACGGCGCTGGGCGGCATCCTCGCCGACCGCCTGGGTGTGCCGCGGGCGATCCTGCTGGTCGCGCTTGGGATCGTGCTCGCGTTCGTGCCGCTGTTTCCAAAGGTGTCGATCGACCCCGACATCGTGCTCCTCGTCATGCTGCCGCCGCTGCTTTACGAAGCGGGGGTGGGGCTCAGCTGGCGCGGTTTTCGCTCGAACCTGCGCCCGATCCTGCTGCTCGCGATCGGCTGCGTCGTGTTCACTGCGACCGCGGTGGCGGCGGCGGTGCACTGGTGGCTGGGGTTGCCGTGGGCGGTCGCGTTCGTGCTCGGCGCGGCGGTTTCGCCGCCCGATCCGGTCGCACCGATGGCGATCGCGCGCACGCTGAACGTGCCCAAATCGCTGCTGACGATTCTCGAGGGCGAAGGACTGGTCAACGATGCTACCGCGTTGATCTTGTTGAGCTTTGCGATCGCGGCGGTGACGACTGGCAGCTTCTCGCTCGCGGCCGCCAGCGCCAGTTTCGTCGCGATCCTTGTTGGAGAAACCTTGTGGGGGCTCGCGGTCGCCGCCGCGATGCTGCGGTTGCGCAAATGGGTGCGCGAACCGCAGGCCGAGATCATCCTGGCGCTGCTGACGCCGTATCTCGCATTCTGGCCGCCGCATGAACTCGGTGGATCGGGCGTGCTCGCCGCGGTCGTCGCGGGGCTTTACGTCAGTTGGAACGGGCGGCGCATGATCGCGCCCGGAACGCGGCTGCAGGGTTATTTCGTCTGGGGGGTGCTCGTCCACCTGATCGAAGGCGTGCTGTTCCTGCTCGTCGGGTTGCAAGCGCGCGCGATTACCGCAGGGCTCGATGCTGCGGGCTGGGCGCGGCTCATCGTCGCGGGCGTCGTCGTCAGCGTGCTCGTCATCGTGCTGCGCTTCGTCTGGGTGTTCCCTAGCGCCTATGGCTCATACTGGATCGCGCGCGCGGTCGGCCGGCCCCGCGATCCTCCGGCGTGGCAGGCGACGTTCTTCATCGGCTTCACCGGCTTGCGCGGGGCGGTTTCGCTCGCGGGCGCGCTGACGGTGCCGGTGATCGTGGCAGGCTCGGCATTCCCCGAGCGCCAAGCGATCCTGTTCGTCACTTTTTTCGTGATCGTGGTGACTTTGTTCGGCCAGGGCCTGGCCTTGCCGCGCGTCATCCGCTGGCTCGGCCTCGACAAGATCGGCGAGGCCAATGCCGAGGAGGCGCGCGGCCGCGAACTGCGCGCGCGGATCGCCGGCGTTCAGGCGGCGCTCACCGCAATCGATGCGCTCGCGCTGGAGGCCGCATCGCCGCGCGCGATCGCCTCGCTCCAGCGACGCTATACGGACCGGATGAAGGAGTTGATCGGAACGGTCGACACGCGCGTGCCGGGCAATCCGCTCGCCGAAGAAGCCGCGTTGCAGCGCCGGCTGATCGAGGCCGAACGGCAGCGGATCATGCTCGCGTACGACGAGGGCGACCTGACCGACGAGGCTCGTCGCCGGATCGAGCGCGAGCTCGACCTCGAAGAGGCGCGCCGCCGCACGCACGAAAGCGCGACCCGCGAAACAGTCGGCGTCGACCCATCACCCGGCACCGTATGAGGTGCAATTGACGCGGGCCTTGCCCAAGCTCTGGCCCCCGCTGGCATTGACTTCGCGCGATGCGTCGTTATGCGACCGCGGCTTGGGGCGGCGCTTCCCGCCTGGTCTGGGCTACCTGAGGATTTCGGTGCGGCGACGCTTCGGTATCCGATCACGGGCTCTTAACGAACGAAGGAACCGATTATGCGGCACCGTGTCGGCGGACGTAAGCTTCAGCGCACTGCCTCGCACCGCACCGCGTTGTTCCGCAACATGGCGGCGGCGCTTATCAAGCACGAACAGATCACGACGACGCTCGCCAAGGCCAAGGAGCTGCGGCCCTATACTGAAAAGCTGGTGACGCTGGCGAAGAAGGGCGGCCTGTCGAATAGGCGCCTTGCGCACGCGCGGCTGCTCGACGACACGCAGCTGGTAAAGCTGTTCGATGTGATCGGTCCACGCTACGGCGCGCGCGCGGGCGGTTATCTGCGCGTTGTCCGGGCGGGCATTCGCCAATCCGACGCCGCTGAGATGGCGGTCATCGAATTTGTCGATCGCGATGTTGCGGCGAAGGGGCTGGACTCGGGCCCGGTCGCTGGCGAGCTCGAAACCGCCGACTGATCGGATTGGCGGGAGGCTCGGGCGTCAGCGCAGCGCGGCAATTCCGACCTCTGCGACGACGCCGTCCTCCTCCGACGTGCCGCCACTGACGCCGATCGCCCCGACCACGCGGTCGCCGGCGATCAGCGGTACGCCGCCTTCGACTGCCACGACATGCGGCAAGCTGAGCAGCTGCGTGCGGCCTGCATTGAGCGCCTGGCTGAAGACCAACGTTGCTCGGCGATACATTGCCGCCGAACGGGCTTTGGCGAGCGCGACATCGATCGAGGCGTATTGAACGCCTTCGCGCCTGGCAAAGGCAATGAGCGAGCCGTCGGGTTCGACTACGGCGATCGCCATGCGATACCCGCGCCGATCGGCTTCGGCCATGGCGGCATCGAGCACGCGCCGTGCCTGCGCAAGCGTCAGCGGCGTGCCGACGATCGGCAGGGCGACTGGGGCCGGAGCCGGAGCCGTCGCGCCGGCAACCACCGCGAGCAACAGGGGGGTCAGGAAATTCATCGGCGGTAACAAGCTTGCAATTTACTTGGCGTCAATCCGTTGCGTGCGCGCCTGCCGCTTCGTAAGTCATTCCTGTCGATGGGAGAGGCCCGCTTGATCCGCTTATCTTTTGCTTTAGTCGCGCTGACGGTGTGTGCTCCGCTCGCGGCCCAGCCGTTCACCTATCCCGTAACCGCCAAGGGTGACGTCGTCGACGCGCAGTTTGGCGAGCGCGTGGCCGACCCCTATCGCTGGCTCGAAAACGATGTCCGTACCGATGCAAAGGTGCGCGACTGGGTAACCGCGCAAAACACCGTTACCGACGCGCATCTCGCGACGCTGCCCGGACGCGATGCGTTCCGCGCACGGATGAAGGCGATGTACGACTTCGAGCGCGTCGGTACGCCGCGTAAGGCGGGCAGTCGCTACTTCTACTCGCGCAACAGCGGGCTGCAGAATCAATCGACGTTGTGGGTGCGCGATGGTCTCGGCGGTGCGCCGCGCCTGCTGATCGACCCGAATTTGTGGGCCAAGGATGGTGCGACCGCGCTTGCCGAATGGACGCCGTCGGACGACGGAAGCTACCTCACCTATGCGGTGCAGGACGGCGGCACCGACTGGCGCACGTTGAAGGTGATCGACGCCACTTCCGGGGCCGAGCTGACCGACCGCGTCGAATGGGTGAAGTTCAGCACGATCGCGTGGCGCGCCGACGGCAGCGGGTTTTTCTACTCGCGCTTCGCCGCCCCCGCAGAGGGCGCGAAGTTCCAGTCGCTCAATTTGAACCAGCATCTTTATTTCCACCGCATCGGCACGCCGCAGTCGGCCGACACGCTCATCTATGCGACCCCCGATCGGCCCAAGCTCAGCCACACTGCGCAGGTGACCGACGACGGGCGCTGGCTGCTGATCACCTCCTCGGAAAGTACCGACAATCGGTACGAGCTGTCGATCGCGCCGCTCGGCGACGCACCGGTGCGGGTGCGGACTTTGGTGCGCGGCCTCGACTATGACTGGGATCTTGCGGGGTCGATCGGCGACCGCTTCTGGTTCACGACCAACAAGGGGGCGCCAAAGGGCCGACTGGTCAGCACCGACGTGACCGCCGCGCGGCCTGTCTTCACGCCGGTCGTCGCGCAGACCGCCGATACGTTGGTCGCGGCATCGCTCGTCGGCAAGCGTCTAATCGTTGCCTATCTGGGCGATGCCAAGTCGCAGGCCGATCTCTTCGAACTCGACGGCAAGCGCGTCGGCGCAGTCGCGCTGCCCGATATCGGCACCGCGTCGGGCTTCGCGGGCAAGACTGGCGACACCGAAAGCTTCTACGCCTTTACCAGTTTCGCGGTGCCGCCGACGGTCTATCGCTACGACAGCGCGACGAACACGAGCACGCCGTTCTTTGCGCCCAAGCTCGCGTTCGAACCGGCGCTGTACCGCACTGACCAGGTTTTCTACGCTTCGAAGGACGGCACCCGCATCCCGATGTTCGTGGTGCGTCGCAAGGACCTGCCAGCAGGACCGCAGCCCACTTTGCTCTACGGCTATGGCGGGTTCAACATTTCGGTGACGCCCGGGTTCAGCGCGACGCGGCTAGCGTGGATCGAGGCGGGGGGCGTGCTCGCGATCGCGAACCTGCGCGGTGGCGGCGAGTATGGAAAGGCATGGCACGACGCCGGCAAGCGCGGCAACAAGCAGAACGTGTTCGACGATGCGATCGCGGCGGCCGAATATCTGATCGCGCAAGGGACTACCTCAAAGGCGCAACTCGTCGTCCAGGGTGGCTCGAACGGAGGGTTGCTCGTCGGCGCGGTGGTCAACCAACGGCCCGACCTGTTCGCGGTCGCGCTGCCGGCGGTCGGCGTCATGGACATGTTGCGCTTCGATCGCTTCACCGCCGGAAGGTACTGGCTCGACGATTATGGCAACCCGAAGGTCGCGGCCGATTGGCGCGTGCTCCGCAGCTATTCGCCGTTGCATAATATCAGGAGCGGGGCCGCCTACCCTGCGATCCTGGTCACGACGGCGGATACCGACGACCGGGTCGTGCCCGGGCACAGTTTCAAATATGCAGCGGCACTCCAGGCCGCGGCGATCGGCGACAAGCCGCATCTGATCCGCATCGAAACGCGCGCCGGCCACGGAAGCGGCAAGCCCACCGACAAGATCATCGACGAAGCGGCCGATCTCTGGGCATTCGCGGCGAAGTGGACGGGGCTGACACCGCTGGCCGCAAAGTAGCAGCGCGCACGGGGTTGACCGCCGCGCCTCGATGTCGCCTTGTGCCCCGCGCGCGGGCGTGGCGAAACCGGTAGACGCAGCGGACTTAAAATCCGCTTGCCTTAGGCAGTGTGGGTTCGAGTCCCACCGTCCGCACCAGGATCGGCAAGGGATCGTAACAAGGATGCGCAGAACGGCCAAGGTTTGGGGCGCGCTGCTCACGCTGCCCATTCTGCTATCCGCGTGCGGAGACGCGCGAGCTCCCGGCGATCTGCAGGTCAGCGTCGTCGGCAACGGACTGCGCGCGCCGGTCGATCCGAACCGCGGCACTGCGACGGATGCCGAACGGTCACTGATGCGCGCGACGACGATGGGGCTCGTCGGGCTCGACGGGCTCGGCCAGGTCGAGCCTGCGCTTGCCGAAAGCTGGATCACGACCGCCGATGGCACCAGCACGATCTTTCGCTTGCGGCGCACCAACTGGCCCGGCGGCGACGAAGCCACCGGCGAAGAGGTCGCCGCCAGCCTCAATCGCGCGCTCGCGCCGCCAAGCCGCAATGCGTTGAAGCCGCTGCTCGGCAGCATCGATGCGGTCGTGGGCATGACCGGGCGCGTCGTCGAAATTCGGTTGAAAGTGCCCCGTCCCAATCTGCTCCAGCTGCTCGCACAGCCCGAACTCGGCATCACGCGCGACCGGCTTGGCCTCGGCCCGTACCGCGTCGCGCAACGAACCGCCACGCGCGTGCGACTGGTGGCGATCGACGATCTGGACGAGGGAACGCCGCCGCTCGATCCGGTCATGATGCGTGCCGAGCGCGCGGCACGTGCGGTCGCACGCTTCAAGCAAGGCGACGCCGATCTCGTCGAAGGGGGAACGCTCGCCGACCTCGCGATCGCGCAGGCATCCGCACCGCGTCCCGGGCGACTGCGCTTCGATCCCGCTGCCGGGCTGTTCGGCCTCGCATTCGCCGCGCGTGGCACCATCGCAGAACCCGCCGTGCGCCGTGCGCTGGCGATGGCGATCGATCGCCGCGCGCTCGCGGCAACGGTCGGGCTGCCGGGCTGGGCGACGCGCGATCAGGTGCTGCCGACGCCGCTCGACAGTGCGCGGCCGGCGGCGCGTCCCGACTGGAGCGACGCGCCGATCGCGTCGCGTCGCGTCGAGGCCGCGCAGCGCATCGCGACGTGGCGCGCCACGCTGCGCGCGATGCCGCTGGTCCGCGTCGCGCTGCCCCCCGGCCCCGGCATGCGAACGCTGTTCGCGGGCATCGCCGCCGACTGGCGCGCGATCGGCGTCGGTGCGGTTCGCGTGGCGATCGACGCGCCCGACGCCGATCTGCGGTTGATCGACGCGGTCGCCCCCAATGCCAGCGCGAACTGGTATCTGACGACGCTGTCGTGCGCAGCGGGTCTGGTCTGCGATGCGCGCGGCGACACCGCGCTCATCGCCTCGCGCGCGGCCGCTACGCTCGACGCGCGCGCGATCGAGCTGGCCGATGCCGACGCCATCCTGGCCGAACGCGCCGCCTTCATCGTGCTCGGCGCGCCGGTGCGCTGGTCGCTCGTCGATCCGGCTTTGGTCGGGTGGCGCGAGAATGCCTTTGCCGTGCATCCGCTGCACCGGCTGGGTGAAACTTACGCGGCCACGCGTTAGGGCGGGACATGACGACCCTCATTCCCATTCTCGGCGACCAATTGTCGCTCACGCTGGCGTCGCTTGACGGGGCCGACCCGCAGACGGCGGTGCTGCTGATGATGGAGGTCGCCGACGAGACGACGTACGTCCAGCACCACAAGCGCAAGATCGCGTTCATCCTGTCGGCGATGCGCCACCATGCCGCGGCGCTGAGCGCGGCGGGCTGGCGCGTCGACTATGTCCGGCTCGACGACCCGGACAACACCGGTTCGTTCACCGGCGAGATCGCGCGCGCGGTCGAGCGCCACGCCCCCGACCGCATCGTCGTGACCCAGGCGGGCGAGTGGCGCGTCCAGGCCATGCTCGAGGCATGGGAGACGCTGTTCGGCATTCGCGTCGACATCCGCACCGACACGCGTTTCATCGCCAGCCACGCGCGGTTCGCGACCTATGCCGCCGAAAAGAAGCAGCTGCGGATGGAATTCTTTTACCGCGAGATGCGCCGCGAGACCGGGCTGCTGATGGCGGGCACCAAACCCGAGGGCGGCGAGTGGAATTATGACAAGGACAATCGCAAGCCGGCGTCACGCGACCTGTTGATGCCGACACTACCGCATTTCGCGCCCGATGCGGTGACGCAGGAAGTTCTTG
>JAYTAR010000034.1:0-2177 GCA_043737455.1 Sphingomonadales bacterium
GCCGCCGCCGCGGGCGCCGGCTTCGCCCCCACGCGCCCGGTGATCGAGGTGCGCGGCACCTGCGGGGAATGCAGCTAGAGCGGTTTCTCCATGCGCAGCAGCGGCACCGCAGCGCCGCCCGAGGCGTCGCTGATCGTTTCCATCACCGAGTAGCCGCAAGCGCGATACAAAGGTTCGCCCGACAGCGTCGCCATCAATTGTGCGCGGGCGAATCCGGCGGCGCGTGCCGCGGCCTCACAAGTCGCAATGACGTATCGGCCGACGCCGCGACGGGCGCAGGCGGGGTCGGTGTACATGGCGCGGATGCGTGCGGGCTCGGTGGCGGGATCGAGCAGGCGCGGCTGGCGCAAGTGGCTGGCGTCGTGGCCGCCGTAGAGCGTCGCGCGGCGGCTCCATCCGCCGCACCCGGCAAGCACGCCATCGAGCGTGACGAGGAAGTAGGTGCCATCGTCGATCAACTGGCGGTCGATCCCCATGATCGCGCGGCTCGCAGCGATCTGTGTGTCGTCGATGAAGTCGCGCTGAAGTTCGCCGATCGCGCGGTCCATCAGCGCGGACAGCGCGTCGAGGTCGGCGATCGTGGCGAGGCGGTGGGCGAGCGTCATGGCGTCACTATGCAAGGCCGCACCGCACTGGTCCAACACCCTATTCGACTTCGCCGCGGGGTATCGCTACGGAAAGTTGCATGTCCGTGACACCCCACACGCCGTTGCTCGACACGATCGAGTCGCCTGCCGACATTCGCGCGCTGGCCAAGGATCAGCTGCCGCAGCTGTGCGACGAGCTTCGGCAGGAGATGATTGCGGCGGTGTCGGTCACCGGCGGGCATCTGGGCGCGGGGCTGGGCGTGGTCGAGCTGACGATCGCGATCCATTACGTGTTCGACACCCCGCGCGACAAACTGATCTGGGACGTCGGGCACCAGGCCTATCCGCACAAGATCGTCACCGGCCGCCGCGACCGCATCCGTACGCTGCGCATGGGCGGCGGGCTGTCGGGCTTCACCAAGCGCTCCGAGAGCGAATATGATCCGTTCGGCGCGGCGCACAGTTCGACCTCGATCTCCGCCGCGCTGGGCTTCGCGATCGGCAACAAGCTGGACAGATCGCCGGGGCGCGCGATCGCGGTGATCGGCGACGGCGCGATGACCGCGGGCATGGCCTATGAAGCGATGAACAATGCCGAAGGCGCGGGCAACCGGCTGGTGGTGATTCTCAACGACAACGACATGTCGATCGCACCGCCGGTGGGCAGCTTGCGCAATTCGCTCGCGCGGCTGGTGTCGTCGGGCAAGTATCTGACCCCGCGGCGGCTGGCGCAGAAACTGGCGCGCGCGATGCCCGCGCCGATCCACCGCGCCGCGCGGCGGGTGGAGGAATATGCCCGCGGGATGATGACCGGGGGGACGTTGTTCGAGGAACTGGGGTTTTATTACGTCGGGCCGGTCGACGGGCATGACGTGATCAGCCTGGTCGAGATCCTCGAGAATGTTCGCGACGCCGCCGAGGGCCCGATGCTGGTCCATGCGGTGACGCAGAAGGGCAAGGGCTATGCCCCCGCGGAGGCATCGGCGGACAAATATCATGGCGTGGTCAAGTTCGACGTCGTGTCGGGCAAGCAGGACAAGGGACCGGGAGGCGGTCCACCGAGCTATACCCAGGTGTTCGCCGACGCGCTGACCGCCGAGGCGACGCGCGATCCCAAGATCGTCGCGATCACCGCGGCGATGCCATCGGGCACCGGGCTCGACCGGTTCGAGGCGAAGTTCCCCGAGCGGACGTTCGACGTCGGCATCGCCGAGCAGCATGCGGTGACCTTTGCCGCTGGGCTTGCGGCGCACGGCTATCGCCCGTTCTGCGCGATCTACTCGACCTTTCTGCAGCGCGCTTACGACCAACTGGTCCACGACGTGGCGATCCAGAATTTGCCGGTGCGGTTCGCGCTCGATCGCGCGGGGCTGGTCGGCGCCGATGGGGCAACGCACGCGGGGGCGTTCGACCTGGCCTATCTGTGTACGCTGCCGAACCTGACGGTGATGGCGGCGGCGGACGAGGTCGAGCTGGCGCATATGGTCCACACCATGGCGCTGCACGACAGCGGGCCGAGCGCGGTGCGTTATCCGCGCGGCAACGGTCGCGGGCTGGCGATGCCCGCGATCCCCGAGCGGCTGGAGATCG
>JAYTAR010000035.1:0-5496 GCA_043737455.1 Sphingomonadales bacterium
TGCACGGCGACGACCTGCTTTGGCGGCTTCAATGGCTTCCTCGCCGGGGTCGGCGCTACGCATGCCGGGCTGTCGTTCGACATACCGCTCGGCCCGAACCGCGGTGCCGAGTCTGCCAACGGCGTCGTCGCTCTTGCACGTTGAACGGGCAGTCAGCGTGGATGCAGCCGTCGCGCGCGTGGAATACTTATAGCGTCGCTCTCGACGCTCATCGTCTATCGAGCCGGGGACTATGCGACCCCGTCCCCGGCTCGGTAGAACTCGGGGAAATGCGCTTAACGGAGCGGCGAAGCAGACTGCCAGAACTGCAGGGCATCCTGCGCTGCGCGGTCCGAATAACTAAAAAGAACCATGTCCGAACGCGCGACGAGGCGGTAGCTCGACCATGCCGGAACGACGACGACGTCGCGTGGCGCTATCTCAAATTCGGCATCGCCGACGCCGATGATGCCATTTCCGCTGACACCGACGAAAATCTGACCGTCGGTCTGTTTGTGCAATCGCGTTTCGAACCCGGCGGGCAGGTGTCGGCAATACGCCGACATCGTCGGCAGGATCGGTCCGCCGCTCGACGGGTCGACGAATTCCATGAGGGTGCCATGGGCCGAGTCGGGGGCTTCGCTGGCGGCCATCGCCATCAACGCCGGATACCAACAGTCGTATGGATAGTGAAAAAGCGGCGCGCGGAGCTGGGTCGCAGCCGCCGGCGAAGAACGGACCGGGCGCAGATTCGCGCCCCAGCGTTGCTGGCAATCGCCCGGCGGCAACCGCGGTGGATGTTGCGCCCGCCCGTCGAGATGTTCGGAAAAACTGGCGTCGAAGGCAGTGACCATCGGAATATCGAGGCCGTCGAGCCAGACCATCGGCGCGTCGCTGTCATTACCGTGATCGTGCCAGCGTCCGCCGGGCGTCAGGATCAGGTCGAACGGGCGCATCACCGCACGCTCACCGTCGACGGCGGTGTAGGCGCCATCGCCTTCGAGCACGAAGCGCAAGGCCGACTGGCTATGGCGATGGCAAGGGGCCACTTCGCCCGGCAGGATGAGCTGCAACCCGGCGTAGAGCGTGCGCGTGATGCGCGCTTCACCCGGCAGCGCGGGATTTTCGAGGACGAGGACGCGCCGCTCGGCCTCTTTGGCGGTGATCAGTTCGCCAGCTTGCGTCAAATAGGGTCGAACATCGTCATAGGCCCAGCGGTGCGGCACGATCGGTGTTACCGGTTCGGGCGTGACCAGTAACTTGAGCACCGTCCACAGCGGCGCGAGCGCGCGCGGCGCAAGCTCGGCGTAGAAAGCCTCGCGTGCCGCCATCAGATTGGGCCCCGCGTTCATACCGGATAGATCATCGAGTTGGGGATCAGCTCGCTGTCGAAAATGCACAGCTTGTCGGCAATCTTCAGCCGGTCACCTTGCCAGACCAGCCGGTCGACAAAGCGCCCGGCGTTGAAAACGTCGGAAGGCTGCGCGACGTGCGTACGGATGACGAGGTAATTCGCCTCTACCTGCGCGCCGTCGGTGGTCGCGTCGATCAGCGGCGGGCCGATCAAATGACGCTGATAATAAGGTGCGTGGTAGATCGTCTCGGTCACGGCGTGGATGCGGTCGCGCAACATCGCCTTGCTATCGAGGCGGACCGTCGCGAGCGGCAGCCCCGCGTCGTAATTCTCGCGCGGCTGCACGACGTAGCGACAGTCGTCGCTGAACAGGTCGAGCCACGGTTCATACGCCCCGGCATCGAGGTGCGCGGCATAACGGGCGTAGAGATCGGCAACGGCGAACCGCAGCACCCCCTCGATCACCGCTCCATCACTTCGCGGTAATATCGATACATGCCGCGCAGCAGCGTCTCGGTCACCATGTGCGGGGTGTCGGCGACGCCGGTGCCGTCGAGCTCGCTGACCGCAAACGCCATGTCGTTGGCGGCCAAGCCATCCTGTGCAAATTCGATCACCTCGCCATCGTCGGCCGACACGAACCCGGCGGGGCCGAACAGATTGGCAAGCCGCAGGCGACGCTCGGTCATCTCGGCAGTGTCGGTCGCGAAGCCGAAATGCGTCCAGACGAAGTCGAAGGCGCCCGGGCCCACCGGCACGATCTGCCGCGTCGACAGGCTGTTGACCTGCTGCTGGACGATCAGCGACGGAAAGATGGTCTGCATGACGACGGTCGGGCCGCTCCACCAATCCTCGGGGACGATGTCGAGCAGCGAAGCATCGTGAAGCGTCATCGACGATTTGAACGACGCCACCCCTTGCGTCACGTCGTCGGTCGCCGCAGCCTCGCCCTTGCGGCTGATCATGCACGCGTGCCGCCCGGTGTCGTCCATGACCATGCGCGCGGTCTGGTCGGCGCGCCACAGCCCAAACGTGACGAACCAGGTGTGCAGGAGGCCGGGATGATAAGGATCCTTGATGTTCTCCATCATCAGCTTCCAGTTGCCCGGAATGCGCTGGCGCGAATGGCCGAGCAGGGTCAGCGGCGCATGCCCGAACACGCGGTCGAACCAGCGCAGGATTTCAGGGCCGAGGTAATCGTCGAACGCGGGTACCTGGTCGTCGAAACTGGCAAAGATCACGCCGTGACGGACATGGACCTGCAGCCGGTTGAGGCCATTGTCTTCGAGCCGGAACCCGTCGGGCATGCCGCCCTGGCCCTTGACCCCGTTGCGGAAGGGAAGTCCGATCAGCCGCCCGTCGAGCCCGTAATTCCATTGGTGATAAGGGCATTGCAGGCTGCGTGCGGTACCCGATCGCTCGCGGCAAAAACGTACGCCGCGATGCGCGCAGCGGTTCTCGACGACATGGATGACATTGTCGCGATCGCGCGTGACGATCACGCCGCGCTCGCCGATCTGGGTCGTTTTGAAACTGCGCGGCGTCGGCAATTCGACCTCGAGCCCGACGTAACTCCAGTGCGGGCCGTAAAAGATGCGTGTCAGTTCGTTCGCATAAATCGCGGGGTCGGTGTACAGCCACGCGGGAACGCGGCTGACGTTTCCCGCCGCCCACTCGCGTACTTCACCCGCTGGCTGTCCGCCGATCATGCCCCTATTTAATCAGGTGATTGACTGATTGGCAAGCGTGCCGATAAGACCTTGGAGATGACGATGACCGACCTGCCTAACCCATGCCCCCCGGTTACGACGCCGGTTGCGGGCGGTGCCAAGTTTCCGGTTCGTCGCATCTATTGCGTCGGCAAGAATTACGACGCTCATGCCCGTGAGATGGGTTGGGAGGGGAC
Source organism: Sphingomonadales bacterium (assembly GCA_043737455.1). Taxonomy (GTDB): domain Bacteria; phylum Pseudomonadota; class Alphaproteobacteria; order Sphingomonadales; family Sphingomonadaceae; genus Sphingomonas_O. Next base: position 3,240 of record JAYTAR010000035.1, read on the forward strand.
GCGCGAACCGCCGTTTTATTTCACCAAGTTCGCCGACACGCTGACGGCGTCGGGTGCGACGATAGCTTATCCGCCGCGTACCGACGATTTCCACTACGAGGGCGAACTGGTGGTCGCGCTCGGCGCACCGCTTTCGTGCGTATCGGCAGAGCAGGCGCTCGACGCCGTTTATGGCTATGCCACCGGACTGGACATGACCCGACGCGATTTGCAGGGGACTGCGCGCAAGGCCGGGCGGCCGTGGGACCTGGGCAAGAATTTCGACCATGCTGCGGTGATCGGCACGATGCACCCGGTTGCGGAGGTTGGGCATCTGGCCGGTGCGATGCTGACGCTGAGCGTCGACGGCGAGGAGCGGCAGACCGCGCCGCTTACTGAGATGATCTTCGGGATTGCCGAGATCCTTGCGGACTTGTCCTCCTACGGGCCGCTCGCGGCGGGCGACCTGATCTTCACCGGTACCCCGGCCGGTGTCGGACCCGTGATGCCTGGTAACCGGATCGAGGTCGCGATCGACGGTCTGACGTCTTGTGTCCTGACGATCGGACCGCGTGCGTGAAGTTGGCAACGTTAACTGGCGCAACGCGCGACGGTCGCCTCATCGTCGTGTCATGCGACGGCACGCGCATGCTGGCGGCTAATGGCCTCAGCTTGCGCGAAGCCATCGAGGACTGGGCGGGGCACTTGCCGGTCTTGAGCGCGCTGTCGGATCGGCTGGCGATGGGGGAGGGCGAGGCATTCGCACGCGGTACGGCGCTTGCGCCCCTGCCGCGCGCGTTCCAGTGGCTCGATGCATCGGCCTTTCCGTCGCACACCGCGCTGATGACGCAGGTGATGAAGCTGCCAGTCGATCCGGGCCTGTCGGGTATCCCCTTAATGTATCAGGGCGTGTCCGATCCCTTTCATGCGCCGACCGCCGATGTCGCTTTCCGCAGCGAAGCTGACGGTATCGACATCGAAGGCGAATTCGCCGTGATCGTCGACGCGGTCCCGATGGGCATCGTGGCGGCGGACGCACTGGCGCACGTCAAACTGATCGTGCTCGTCAACGATTGGTCGTGCCGGGCGTTGGCGGGTCGCGAGATGGCGACGGGGTTCGGCTACGTCCAGGCGAAGCCGCCATGCACCATGGCACCGTTTGCCGTCACGCCGGACGAGCTGGGCGCAGGCTGGGCCGACGGACGCGTCGCGCTCGACCTCGACATCATGGTGCGAGGCGCTCCGTTCGGCCATGCCAACGGCGGTGAAATGATGTTCGGTTTCGGCGGGCTGATCGCGCACGCAGCGACGACGCGAAGCCTATCCGCCGGAACGATCATTGGATCGGGAACAGTGTCGAACGTCGATCATGCGCGCGTCGGGTCGAGCTGCATCGCCGAGGCGCGCGGTATCGAAACGCTTGCGGACGGTGCTGCGCGAACCCCGTTCCTGGCGCACGGCGACCGCGTTCATTTGTCGACGCGGGTGCCCGACGGCAGCGACCTGTTCGGCGCGATCGATTGCCGCGTCGTCGTTCGCTAAAGCGGCCGCAATCCCATCATCGCACGCGCTTCGCTGGGGGTCGCCGGTTCGTGGCCCAATTCGCGGACGATGCGCACCGCACGCTCGATGAGCATCAGGTTCGTCGCGGGGACACCGCGCGCGTAGCTCAGATTGTCTTCGAGCCCGACCCGGAAATGCCCGCCGAGCAATATGGCATGCGTCGTCGCGGGAAGCTGCGCCGGGCCGATCGCGGACACGAAAAAGATCGATTGCGGCGGCAGGTGCTCGACCATCAGCTGCAAGATCTTGGGCGTGTAAGGCAGCGCGCCCTGGAACCCGCGGTGCGCGTTCAACACGATATTGATGACGTGCGGTGCGTCGTCATACCCCGCGTCGATGAGCCGGATCGTATCCTGAATCATATGATCGAGGCTGTAGACCTCCCATTCGGGCTTGATGCCCTTCGCCCGGAACAGTTGCGCGAGCTGCTCGCAGCGCCGCGGCGAGGTGTTCATCAAGATCTCGCGTCCGTCGAACGTCGCGACGATCGTCTGCGGATCGAGCGTGCACATCTCCGCGCCCGCTTCCGCCCCGCGCAGTCGCTCGTTGAAGTCGATCTCGTCATAACCTTCCGGCGACCGGCGGATCATGTCGCCGTTGGTCCCGCCGTGGGCTTTAGAAAGAAAAAGGGTTCGCTGCCCTGCTTGGGGGGCGGGGGGCGCCCGATCATCTCGATGACGTGATCGACATAATTCGCGCCGGCGAGGAAGAGCGT
>JAYTAR010000036.1:0-2166 GCA_043737455.1 Sphingomonadales bacterium
ATGGGCGACCTCGCGCTGCCTGGCGGCGCGGCGCACGACTACACCAGCGGGCGGATCGAGCGCGTCGACCTGGTCACCGGTACCGTCGAGCGGCTTTACGACAGCTGCGACGGCATTCCGTTGTCAGGTCCCAACGACATCGTGTTCGATGCGCAGGGCGGCTTCTGGTTCACCGATCTCGGCAAGCATTTCCCCGGACATACTAGTCACGGCGGGCTGTTCTATGCGCGCGCCGACGGATCGCGCATCGTCTGCGCGGTGCGTGGCCCCAATTTGAACGGCGTCGGCCTGTCGCCGTGCGGGACTACCGTCTACGCTGCGCATACGCACGAGCGGCTGCTGCTGGCGTTCGATATCGTCGGTCCGGGCGTGGTCGCGCCCTCCCCGCTTCCCGCGTTGCCGGGCCGCGTCGTCAGCAGTTGGCCGGGGCGCATCCTGCTCGACAGCCTCGCGATCGAGGCGGACGGGCGCATCGCGCAGGCGACGCTCGTCGAATATCCCGGCATCTGTTCGGTCGATCCAATCAGCGGCGCGCAGGAGTTCTTCGATTTCCCCGACCTGCTGACCACCAACATCTGCTTCGGCGGCGAGGACATGATGGATGCATGGGTCTGCCTGTCGACGACCGGCAAGCTGGCGCGCTGTCGCTGGCCACGACCGGGACTACGGCTGGCGTTCGGCGCCTAGATCAGGTGAATGCGACGCGATACTTTATCGAACAAGTGATGCGAAAGCGGCCCTATCTAACCGCCGGAATGTGTGAAGCCGTGTTGCGTTCCCCTCTCGAGAGTATCGAACAAATCGACGGGCGGCGGCGCTTCTGGGGCTGGACGCAGTTGCCCGATGAGCAAAAGCCGCGCATTCTCCGCGTCGTCACCCTTTCCGACGGTCAAACCATACACAATGCATTTCTCGACCGCGATTTTCGCCACGGGGACGAGTCGATATGAAACTACATTATTATCCCGAGACCGACAGCCTTTACATCGAACTCAACGCTGCGGCGAGCACTGCGACGCGCGAGATCGTGACGGGGCTCAACGTCGATTTCGATGCCACCGGCGCGATCGTTGGCCTGGATATCGATGGTGCAGCTCGACAATTCGATCTCACCAGCCTCGAAGCCGTCGATCTACCTTTGGCGTCGCTGCGCGCAGCTTGATCGCCGGTCACGACAAACTGACGCAGAATTATCTTCGCGCGCTGAAAAATTCGCGTAGCAGCGCTGCGGCAGGCGCTTCGCCGATGCCGCTATAGACCTGCGGCGCGTGATGACAGGTCGGCTGCGCGTAGATCCGCGCACCGTGGTCGACGCCGCCGCCCTTGGGATCGGGCGCGCCGTAATACAGGCGGGCGAGGCGCGCGAAGCCGATCACCGCGGCGCACATCGGGCATGGTTCGAGGGTGACGTACAAGTCGTGATGCGGCAGGCGTTCGCTGCCCAGTGCCGCACACGCCGCTCGGATCGCGAGCATTTCGGCGTGCGCGCTGGGGTCGCTGAGTTCGCGGGTTCGATTGCCCGCGCTCGCGACGACCCGTCCGTTCGGCGCAACGATCGCCGCACCGACCGGCACTTCCCCGCGCCACGCGGCAGCGCGCGCCTCGTCGAGGGCACGCGCCATGCCGGGCGAAGGGGGAAAAGGCGGGGACATCGCTGCCCCCGCCTTTACGCCTTGCCGGTATTGATCACCACCCAGAGCGCATGAAGCACACCGGGTATCCACAGGATCAGCGTCAGCACGACATTGATCCAGAAGTCCGTCCCGATGCCGCGCGCCAGGAACACGCCCAGCGGCGGCAGCAGGACCGCAGCGATGATCTGCAATACCGGCATCGTTTACTTCTTGTCGGCGTCCGCGTTGCCGGCCTTGTCGACGTCGATCGTCGGGACGGTGATCGTCTCTTCCTTGGTACCCACGTCGACATCGGCGACATTGGCGTCGATCGACGGTGCTGCGCCGCCGGTCGTCTCGACCTTGACGTCGGGGATCTTGCCGACGTCGGCGTCGAGGTCGATCAGGCCGAACGCGAACGCCGCGACGACGAGGGCGACGACGACGAGCAGCGCGACCAACCAGCCCGTGTTCGACTTCTTCTCAACGACGACCGGGCGTCCGGCGGCATCGCGGCTGTTATCGTATTCGGCCATTGTTCTACTCCCTGAAG